>JAHRXB010000054.1 GCA_019104905.1 Bdellovibrio sp. | reverse complement strand
AATGCAGTTGTGCTGCAAGAGACTTCTGTAAGTTGCGATCAGTGGCGCACGACGGTCCTGGTTAAGTGCGTCACCATTTTCGTTGATGACCTCGTAGCTGTGAAAGCAAAAGGAGGAGTCTTGCTTCTGCATATAGCGCAGTTGCATTTCAAGCTTTCGAGGAAGCCAGAGGTCGTCTGAATCTAGGAAGGCAATATACTCGCCTTGAGCCTTTTTAAGGGCTAGATTTCGGTTTTCAGAAACACCGCTGACTAAGGCGTCCTCTAGGAGATGGATGCGGGAATCCTTTTTGGCATATTGGGCAACAATAGCTCGCGTCTGGTCCGAGGTTTTAGAGTCTACGACAATCAGGTGTTCCCAATTTGTATGGGTTTGAGCTCGAACCGAGTCTATTGTTTCGGCAATAAACTTCTCGGCGTTGTAGGCTGGGGTAATGACTGAGACTAGAGGATTCACGGGGAAAATATAGAGGATTGATCGGCGCACTGCAAGGTAAAAAACAAAGTGGTCAAAGCCGCGCATCTTTATTAACGTTAGCGTCTGATGCGAAAGTTTAGTCCGTTTCTGACAGCTAAAAATAAAATCTTCATCATGCTTTTTGACTTGATGATGTTGATCTTTGTTATTGCGGGAGTTTATTTTTTTAGATTCGGACATGTTTCGCACGAACTTCTTTTGATTCCGGCCCTTTGGTTCATTGTTTTTCTTTTGTTGGTTAGTTTGTATGTTTTCGGGACCTACGATTTGGATACGCAGGCGTCTCGATTTCAAATGTTAACTCGGACCATGTTGGCGATTTTGATTGGACTGGTCGGGGTCGTCGTTTTCAACTATGCCTTCGCGCAAGACCGAGAAGGCCTTTTTGGGCGAGGGGTTTTGATCGGAAGTTTGGTTGTCTTTGGGGGCTTGGCTATTTTATATCGCCTTGCCACAGTTCAGTTCTTTAATGGCTTTCGCTCTGAATTTAACTGGCTTCTTTTAATTGATGATAAAAATTTGCAGTTTTTTGAGTCAGATTTGGGGCGTCGAGGTCTTTTGGGGCACATCACTTTTTTGACTGAAAAAGGCTGTGGAGGCGGCGGCGGGAGTTGGTTTGAGCTTGATGCTTACCTGAATCGTCGTTGGTCTGGAGTTATATGCGCCCTAGATCCCCAGAGTCTTGGCAGTGACGTGGGGCAAACCTTGATGCGCGCGAAGTTAGCCGGGCACAATGTGATGGGTTTAAGTCAGTTTTATGAATTACATTGGTCCAAGGTGCCTGTCTATTTCCTTGGCCCTGAATGGTTCATTGCTGCAGAGAGCTTCAATCTTGTTCATCATCCCGTGGGACTTCGTATTAAAAGACTTGGAGATTTGTTTTTTTCGATCATTCTATTGTCTGTGTTTTGGCCTGTGATGCTATTTGTGGCGTGTGCTATCTATTTAGAGAGTTCGGGGCCTATAATTTATAAGCAAGTTAGAACAGGCAAAGACGGGCGCCTATTTACAATTTATAAATTTCGTTCCATGGTCAACAATGCTGAGAAGAACGGTGCGCAGTGGGCGCAAGCCAATGACTCACGTATGACTCGTATTGGTCGCTTTTTGCGCCTGACTCGTCTGGATGAGTTGCCGCAGTTATTTAACGTTTTCAAAGGTGATATGAGCTTTATCGGGCCTCGTCCTGAACGTCCTGAGTTTAACGAAATGCTGGCTCCATTGATTCCTTACTACAATTTGCGCCAACTGGTCCGTCCCGGTATCACGGGTTGGGCTCAAGTATGTTATCCTTACGGCGCAAGCATTGAAGACGCGCGCGAAAAGCTTCAGTACGATCTTTTCTATATCAAATACTATTCGTTTCTTTTGGATCTAATCATTCTTCTTCGAACAGTTCGCGTCGTTCTTATGAGTAAGGGGAGATAGCATGCAAGTCCTAGTCACCGGCGGCGCCGGCTACATTGGTTCTCACACAGTTCAAAAGCTTTTAGATGCGGGCTATGGTGTTGTTGTTTATGACAATATCACGACAGGCTTCCGTGAAGCGATCCCGACGGGGGCAGAGTTGGTGATGGGAGATGTCAGAGACAAACTGATGTTATCCCGGGTGATGAAAGATAAGAAAATTTCTGCCGTCGTTCATTTTGCGGCGAAACTGATTGTGCCAGAATCAGTCGAAAAGCCTTTAGATTATTATGAAAACAATACGGCGGGGGTTCTGACTCTTGCGCAGGCCTGCATTGAAAACGGCGTTAAGAAGGTGGTTTTCTCCTCAACGGCAGCGGTTTATGGGGATGCTTCTGTTTCTGGTCTTATCACAGAGCAGTCTCCCACGGGACCGCTGAATCCTTATGGTCAATCCAAGCTTATGAGCGAGAACGTTCTGCGAGATTGCGAAGCTCCGCATGGATTGAAGTCAGTCTGTCTTCGTTACTTCAACGTGGCCGGGGCGTCTGTTAGTGGCAACAATGGTCAACGCACTAAGAACGCAACTCATCTAATTAAAGTTGCCAGCGAAGCAGCCTGCGGAAAACGGGAATCGGTAGGAATTTTTGGAACTGACTATTCAACTCCAGATGGAACGGGTGTTCGCGATTACATTCACGTCGAAGATTTGGCGGATCTGCATGTTCTAGCTCTAAAATACCTCAGCGATGGGGGAAGCTCTCAGATCTTTAATTGTGGCTATGGACGAGGTTTCTCTGTTCGTGATGTCATCGACACGGTTCGCAAAGTCAGCGGAGTGAACTTCAAAGTCATCGAACAACCCCGCCGCGCCGGAGACGCCGCTCAACTCGTCGCCGACTCCTCTAAAATCCGCAAAGCCTTCGCCTGGACTCCCAAATACGACAACCTAGAACTCATCTGTCGCACCGCCTACGAATGGGAAAAAAGATAAAAGGTGCCGATAAAAGGTGCCTGGTGTTTTTTTCTGTCTAATATGCGTTAGATTTACTTCGGGTACGCCGTACCTTTTTGAATTGCGGACCGTCGTTGAAGCGCAGTCTCTTTGATTGCCTTGCAATCCCTTTGTCATTGCTTTTGTTTTTCCGTTTCTCGGAATTTCCTATCCATGAAAACAGAATATTTCAGCCTTTGTTTCGGCGTTAACTATGCACAAATCCTAATTAAAACGTGTTTTTAATATTGTATGGCTAATAGCCATACAAGGGGGGTATAATGCATGAAGAAGATCAACTCTTTGAATAGCAAGAGGATACGGGAGCTTCGGGGTTATCTTATTGAAGAGGTTGTTTCGGAAGGGGTTCTTTTATATGTTCGTGAGAACCCGAAATATCCTGCTTCGCAGTCGTAAGTTAAAGAAGGAGTACGGATTGTGAAAAAGAACAAGTTTCCCACAAAGAGCGAGTTAGAGAAGGATTTTGGAAAATGGAAGAGCGTAGGACGCGAGAAAATGGCAGAAGTCCGGGCTCGCAACGATGTTATCCGCACGGAAAAAGCCAAAAAGGAAGCCAAGTTCACAGCAAGGCTTACGCTTGAAGATTTTGACGGATTTAAGAGTGTCGCCGAGAAAAAAGGCATTCCCTATCAAACGCTTCTTAGTTCGATTATACATGGGTATATCAATGGTCAGTTAGTCGACGTTGAAGAAATCCGCAAGGCTATTCCAGGTCTAAAATTAAAGAAACAGGCTGGATAGAGAGGTACGCCGTACCTTTTTGAATTGCAGTGAGTCAGGTCGGCAGCCTTTGGAGTGGGGATGGCGTCTGTTTCAGCCTCCCTTTTTTAGTCAAATACTAGCATATTTAAAACCGCAGTCGTCAGGGCTGCTTTTTCTTTTGGGTCGACTTTCGATCAGCTATTTCCTCTGTTCTCGTTTAGTTCGCTTGCAACCGGTGGATCTTTTTTGTCAACCTAACCTTAGATGTTGAAATGTAAACCAATCAGGTGTACAGATGGTTTGGACGGTTGAGGTGAATAAGCATGAATATTAAGAAAAAAAGGTCTAGCGTCAGAGTTCTTGAAAAGAATTTGGGAGAATCTCTAAGTTTCGGTCTTCGTCTTTCGTCTTTGCGAAAATCAGAGGGGGAAACTCTTGAGTCTTTTGCAAAAAAACTAAGTATATCTAGACAGCATCTGAATGATATCGAAAAAGGGCGGAAGTCGGTCAGCCCAGAGAGAGCGGCTCGTTTTGCAAGAATACTTGGGTTCTCTGAGGATCGATTTATTCAGTTAGCCTTCCAGGATCAATTAGTTCAGGCAGGCCTCAAATTCAAAGTTCATGTTTCTTAGTGAAGTGCTTTACTGGAAAGCTGTGATTTTACCTTTTTGCGGTCAAACATGCCTTTTGAATAGATATTCGTAAATATAAATCAGGTCTTTACCGGGCGTTTAAATACGTATATACATATTATGAGAGTTTTTATTCAATGGAATAGCAATAAGAACGAGATGAACATAGGAAAGCATCGTGTTCTTTTTGTGGCTTACACGCATCGGAGATCACTTCATGAAGAAGAAATCGAGTACTATCGAGTTATCAGCGCAAGAACTGCGAACAAAAGTGAAAGGGGCGCGTATCGCGAGAGCTGTCAAAGATAGTGATATTGACTATTCCGATATTCCCAGTTTTTCAAGCGGGCAAATTGCGCAATTTAGAAAAGTGGGGCGCCCCGTAGTTGGAGAGACTCCGAGAAAAGCTATCTCTATTCGAATTGAAGAGGGCGTTTTGAAAAAGATAAAAGCCAAAGCAAAGAAGCAAGGCGTGGCATATCAAAGCCTAATAAATGACATTCTCAAGAAGGCCGTCTAAAAGGTGCCTGTTTCTTTTTTGGATCTACGGAGCGTTAGTTTTACGCCTGGCTCTTAGATTCTATTTTTGACAACTAAATCGTTGGATGAATATCAGCACAAGTACACCGTACCTTTTTGAATTGTGGTGAGTCGGGTGCGCTTTCCGGATCGAGACAGTGTTTGCTCTCGAATCCCCCAGATGCGCGGGTGGCCTGTTCTTTGAATATTGCAAATATACTATATAAATATATGTATAAAAGTATGGCAATATGTTAAAAACTATCATTATAATAGGTTCGTTTGAGTGGGATTCGGAAAAAGAACGAGTCAATATTCAAAAGCACGGCATCGATTTTCTAGCGGCCAGGCTGGCATTTAAGGATCCAGGTCGAATATTTATTTTCGATGAGCTCCATAGTCAGTTTGAGGCTAGATATTTTTGCCTAGGAAGAACTTCTGCGGGAGTGTTGACGGTGAGATTTCGGATGCGAGGCAATAGAATCAGAATCTATGGGGCCGGACGATGGCGAAAATGGGAAAAATATTATGAAAAAGCAAATCAGAAAAGCAAAAACAAATAGGGGCGCCTACTCAGTGAGTGATCATGAAGCCCCCGTTGGTAAGCCAACAAGGGTGCCCGACTTTTTGCCTCCTCCTGAGATTCTTTTTAAAAGTGATGAACGAATTAAAATTACAATTGAAATTGAAGAGTCGACGTTGGAGTTTTTCAAAGATCAGGCGAATAAAACTGGAAATAAATATCAGCGTTTGATGCGTCAGGTTCTTAAGCAATATGCGAAGAAGTACAGCGCTTAGAACGAAGCGCTAGGTTTCTTTGCTTAGTATATTTAAATTCATGGTTCCGTGAAAGGTACGGCGTACCCTCTAGAACGGGAGTTTGGAGGGGGTGAAGAATTTTGTGGAGAAGATCCAGGGGTTTTGATTGAAGAACTCTGTCATGCCGGGGCTTTGGGGGGTGATCTTTGAGAGTTCGATCAAAGCGGTAATGGTGATCTTCTCATTTCCTAAGAGGCGCTCTGCTTGTTCGCTTTTAAGTTGTTGCTGACGGCGAAGCTCTTCGACGCGTTCGCCGAGGTCGATGTTTCCTTTTGTGCTTGTCTTGGGTGGGAGTTCTAGCTGTCGACCTAAAGAATCGCAATGAGCCTTGTAAATCTTAAGCGCTTCGGAATGGCAGAGAGGATCTTTGGTAAATTGTCCTGCTGCGAAGTCTTTGTAAAGATCCTGGTGGCCACGCAAAGCTAAGTGCAAGCGGGGATTTTGTTTTAATAAGTACTGTAAGAAGATATTGGAGAAGAGCTCATCCCGCTGTTCGAGATTGGAGATAGACTTTACGAATTCCACAAATTCTAAAGCGAAGGAAGGTTCCTGTAAGTTTGTGTTCTCAGGCATGGTGGAGATCATTTCGCGGAGGAGGCTAATTTTTAGCGGGTTGGCTCCACTGATTAGAAGGGCTGGGAGGTAGGACCTTCGGTAGTTGCTATCTTGTGATAGAAATTTGTTGTTGGTTGTGCCTAATAATGCCTTGATAGTTACTAGGTCATAGTTTCTCTTCCACGTCCATTTTCTAAAGGACTGACTCACAAGATTGTCTTGAAGTTGTGGCAGAAGCTTTAAAATACCTTTGTTGGTTTCTAATAAATCCACCCACAAAAGATCATGCTCAGTAATAATCCAAGAATCCGTCTTCAAAAACCAGTTTTTACTTAAATCAGGAATTAAACGCGCCGTGCTCTTCGCAAAGTCCAATCTCAACGCCTCAAACCGCCGACTCATGCCCTGATTCTCTTTAAACTTAAACAAATGCTCCGGATTCAACCAAAGCCGCTCTCCCTGAACCTCTCCCATCAAAAGCCCAGGGAACTTAGAAACCTTCACGGATTCCAAAATCGAAAGCAGCTCTTTTTCGGCAAGATCACTTTCAAAGGCAAACAGGAACTCTTTCGTAAAGAGCTCCACTTCCTCATCTGCAGAAAGAAGTCCGCGGGCTAGAGCCCATTCGCCGTGCAAAGCCATCAATACTTGGCTGGCGTTTTTATCGCCCGCAAAACGACGTTGGAACAAGTGGCGAAGATGCTCTGCTGTTTGTTGAGCGCTCATCTTCATGCCAAGATCTTTCAGAATTTGATACTCTGCCAAAGACCAAGTGCCGTCGAAAGCATCGCTTTGAGATTGGCGTAACTCCACACTGAGAACGCTGACAACTTGACGGAAGTCCTCGGGGGTTAGGAGTCCCAGAAGAGATCTCACGAATCCCTCAGGAGCCTTTTCTGAATTAAGAACCAAAAGTCGAAGAACATCGCCACGCTGAGCCTTCAGCGCAGGGTGTGTGATCGCTAATTCAATGCACTCACTGCAAAACGCCAATTCAGAAGCCTGAGGAATCAACAAAGAAAGTGTCTTTTGAAACTGATCCATGGCCAGCAACTGCCCCGAAGACTGGGATCGCGTGAGTCTATTAAGATAATCTTTTTGCAAAACAGCCAGGCTTTCACCAGCAAAGAATTGGTGACGATTCAGCGTCTCCAGATTTTCATTTAAAACACTTAAAGGTGAACTTTGAATCAGCTCTAAAACAAAGGTCTTTTCCAGTTGAAGCTCTTGAGCAGAGACCGCCTTTGCCGAAGCCGCAAAAAACGGCGAGTCCACCAGGGAAAGTCTTAAAAGCTTTTCTTTGCTCTTTGCCAGGGAAGGCTTTTCCGCCAGCAGCGTTAACATCAGATCCTTGATTTCAGGAGTTAAAGCAGTCTCTTGTTTAAGAGCCAAATCCAAGAAGTGAAGGTCTTCAAATAGACTGTCTGAGGACTTGATATAGTTGGCGCGCAAAAGTTCCAAGGCCTTGAGATATTGTCGCTCTTCAATTTTTCCGTAGATTTCAGACTTTCTTGTATTAACCACGTCTTGCAATGCCTTAAAGATAGAGGCCTTCGTCTTTGCCGCCATTTCCATAGGCGTGATTTCCGAGTTTTTGCCAGGCTTCAAAGGCAGTGCGCCCTTTGCTAAAAGTTGCTCCACCGCTTTAAGATTCGACTTGTGTACGGCCACCTCAAGAAGAGTTGAGCCATCCTTTTGATATTCGTTAACCTGTTCAAATGGTAGGGCAGACAGAAGCTTATCAAAGACTATCATATCGTCCACAAGAAGAGCTTCCAGCGCTGTCTGAGGTTCGTGGTGGGACTTTTCTACGACCACGGTTGGCGGCGTTTCGACCTTGTTCGAGTCCTTCTTAAAAGAGCAGCTGCTGAGTAGCATAAAGCTACAAAGAGTGAGGCTGCTAAATAAAGAAGAAGGCCGTAATAGCATCAGTAGGTTTCCTTTTGTGAGAATCTAAAGCAAAACCTTGGCCAGTTTATAAACAATAGGAGAGGGGCTCATAAACTAAACCCTATGCAGTTGACAATATTTGTAAGCCATTTTTGTGTTTAACGTCTTACTTGGACTTCAAAGAGTGTGGAGTCTCATTCTGAGACGGGACTTTTTGAGGAGCTGTTTTTGAACAAATACTCTATCGGGTCTCGGCCTTAGATGCGACCTTAAAACACTTGCTATATCCCTCATTCAGCTTTAGTTCTTATAGAATGAGAGTCATTGAGCACATCGAAAAAGCATCATCGTCATTGTTCAGTTTTGAAATCGTTCCTCCACCGCGAGGAAGATCTGTGAAAGATATTATCGAAGTGGTGGAGGCCCTGGTGCCTCTGAATCCGGCGTGGATTGATGTGACTTCGCACAGTTCAACGACCTACTTCCAAGAAAAAATCGATGGCACCATTCAAAAAAGAACCTTGAAGAAAAGGCCTGGAACGCTGGGGATCTGTGGCATTATTCAAAATCGTTTCCGTATTGATACTGTAGCTCATATTTTATGTCTGGGGTTCACGCGTGAAGAAACAGAAGACGCGTTGATTGAGCTGAACTTTCTGGGAATCGAAAATGTCTTGGCCCTGCGCGGGGACACACCGAATGTGCAAAAGGCCCATCGTGCGGACCGCACGATCAATCAATACGCCTCTGATTTGGTGGGACAGATCAAAGATCTTAAAGAGGGTAAGTTCCTCGACGAACTGGATCGCGCCGACAAATTGGATTTCTGTGTCGGAGTTGCTGGTTATCCCGAAAAACACTTCGAAGCCGCTTGTCTGAAGTCTGACATTCAAAGTGCCAAACGCAAAGTCGAGGCCGGGGCTGACTACATCGTGACCCAAATGTTTTTTGATAATGAGAAGTATTTCAAGTATGTCGAACAATGCCGAGAGGCCGGTATCACTGTCCCTATTATACCAGGAATTAAAATTCTGAAATCTGCCAATCAACTAAGATCCATTCCTAAAAACTTCTATATCGATCTTCCTGAGGAACTTGTTGAGGACGTAGAAAAAAATCCTCATCATGCTGAAGAGATTGGTAAACGCTGGTGTCAAAAACAGGTCGAAGGGCTTTTGAACTATGGTGTTCCCAGTGTTCATTTTTACGTCTTAAATGACGTGCATTCGATTGTTGATATTGTTCGTAAAGTTAAATAGCTCTTGTTGGTAGGAAAAATTCCATGAAAAAGTCAGCACTCCTCGTTGAGTTGGAACGTGTTCTGCAAAATAAACTACTCATTTTAGATGGGGCGATGGGGACCATGGTTCAGCTTCACAAATTAGGTGAATCCGACTATCGGGGCGAAAGATTTAAAAATCATCCCAAGGATCTCAAAGGCAATAATGATCTGCTTGTTTTGACTAAGCCTGAGATCATCTATGCAATTCACCAACAATATCTCGAAGCCGGCGCCGATATTATCGAGACAAATACATTTAATGGAACCTCGATCGCCCAAGCAGACTATGAACTTTCCCATCTTGCATATGAATTGAATGTCGAAGCTGCGAAGTTAGCGAAAAAGGCCTGCCTGGACTATGAAAAGAAAACGGGAAAAAAAACCTATGTGGCCGGGGCCGTGGGGCCGACGAACAAAACGGCCTCTCTCAGCCCTGACGTGAACAATCCGGGCTACCGGGCGGTGACCTTCGATCAACTCAAAGAGGCTTACAAAGAACAAGTGAAGGGCCTTCTTGATGGGGGCGCGGATATTCTGTTGCCCGAAACCACCTTTGATACTTTGAATTTGAAAGCGGCCTTGTTTGCCATCTCTGAAGTGGAAGAGGAGTGGGGGCAAAAACTTCCCTTGATGCTTTCCGTGACAATTACGGATCTTTCCGGGCGAACTCTTTCCGGTCAGACGGTAGAGGCCTTTTGGAATTCCGTTCGTCACTCGAAGCCCTTAAGTGTCGGTATAAACTGCGCCTTGGGAGCTAAGGAGATGCACCCTTATATTCGCGAATTGGCGCGAGTGTCTGATTGTTATATTTCTTGTTATCCTAATGCGGGTCTTCCCAATCCCTTAAGTCCGACAGGTTACGATGAAACGCCAGAGTCCTTGGCCTATCAACTGGGGCTGATGGCGGAAGAGGGGATTGTTAATATCGTGGGTGGCTGCTGCGGAACAACGCCGTCGCATATCAAGGTCATCGCGGACTCCTTAAAAAATCAAAAGCCCCACGAGCGGCCTAACCATAGAAATCAAGGAATGAAGTTAAGTGGGCTTGAACCCTACAATCTTTCTTGGGATCAGGTTCGTAATTTCGTCATGATCGGGGAAAGAACCAATGTCACCGGTTCGCCAAAGTTCGCAAAGCTGATTAAGGAAGACCGTTATGATGAGGCGATCTCAGTCGCCCGCAGTCAGGTTGAAAACGGAGCCAATGTCATCGATATCAACTTTGACGAAGGCATGATTTATGGTCCTCAGGCGATGACTCGCTTTCTAAATCTTATTGGGGCTGAACCTGACGTGGCGAAGGTGCCCGTGATGATTGACTCCTCTAAGTGGGAAGTCTTGGAGGCCGGTTTAAAGTGTCTTCAAGGTAAACCCATCGTGAACTCAATCTCCCTCAAAGAAGGTGAAGAGGAGTTCTTGCGTCATGCGCGCCTCATTCAAAGATACGGAGCCGCCGTGGTGGTGATGGCCTTTGATGAAAAAGGTCAGGCTGTCAGCCGCGAGGACAAGGTTCGCATCTGCGAAAGAGCTTATAAACTTTTGACTGAGAAGCTTGATTTTGATCCCGCGGATATTATCTTTGACGCCAATATCCTGACAGTCGCAACCGGGATGGAAGAGCACAACAACTATGCCGTGGATTTTATCGAAGCCGTGGCTGAGATTAAAAAGCGCTGCCCAGGAGTTTATACTTCCGGAGGCGTATCTAATTTGAGTTTTAGCTTCCGCGGGAATAATAAAGTTCGTGAGTCCATGCACGCGGTTTTCTTGTATCACGCCATCCGTGCGGGCTTGGATATGGGAATTGTCAACGCCGGGATGTTGGAAGTTTATGAAGAGATCGAACCGTCCCTTCGACAACTGGTCGAAGACGTGATCTTAAATAAATCCGAACACGCCGCAGAGAATCTTTTAGCCGTCGCTGAAAAATACAAATCTGAAAAAGGCGAAGAAAAAACTTCGACACAGGATGATTGGCGCAAACTTCCTCTGCAAGAGCGAATCACTCATGCGTTGGTGAAGGGGATCGACTCTCATATCGTTGAAGATACTGAGGAAGCTCGGCAACAATTAGGACGTCCGGTGAAAGTGATCGAAGGCCCCTTGATGGAGGGGATGAAGGTCGTGGGAGGACTGTTCGGAGAAGGAAAAATGTTTCTTCCCCAAGTTGTTAAAAGTGCGCGAGTGATGAAAAAAGCGGTCGCCTACCTTGAGCCTTTTATGGAAGAAGAAAAAAATGCGAAGACAGGCCTGCAGAGTCAAGGCACGTTTGTGATCGCAACCGTAAAAGGGGATGTTCACGATATCGGAAAAAACATCGTTTCGGTTGTTCTGGCTTGTAACGGCTATAAGGTGGTGGATCTTGGGGTCATGACTCCGGTTCAGCAGATCATCAAAGCGGCTTTAGAGCACCAGGCGGATGTTATTGGTCTGAGTGGTTTGATCACGCCCTCTTTGGATGAAATGATTTTTGACCTTAATGAATTTCAAAGAGAAGGATTTAAAGTCCCCGTTCTTATTGGGGGAGCAACAACAAGCAAGGTGCATACAGCAGTGAAGTTAGATCCTCATTATGAAGGAGTGGTGGCTCATGTGGCGGATGCGTCGTTGGTTGTTGAGGTTTGCAATAAGCTTTTAAGCCCCAACTCGAAGGTCACTTATGCTGCGGAAACAAAACAAAAGAATAAAGCCCTGCGTGAAAACTATCTGCAATCTTTAAATCCAGCAGATTCTCTCAGTCTTGCAGAAGCTCGTCAGAAAAAGTTTAAGTGTGACTGGTCCGCTGTGGATATTGCGAAGCCTTCTCGCCAGGGGGTCTTCGAGGTTCCTGTTTCGGTGTCAGATATCGTGGATTACATCGACTGGAGTCCTTTTTTCTGGGCTTGGGAGTTAAAGGGAACCTTCCCTAAGATCTTGGACTCGGAAAAATATGGTTCGGAAGCAAAGAAGCTTTTTGCGGATGCGCAGGCCATGTTGAAGCGAATTATCCAAGAGAATCGAGTGAAGCCTAAAGCCATCGTCGGCGTTTTCCCGGCTCAGTCTCAAGAAGACGAAGTCCGAGTTTTCTCGGAAGCTGGGGAGGAAGTAGAGACGCTGCGCTTTGATCGTCAAACGCGGAAGAAAGTTGCCAACAACGACATCTATTACTGTCTGGCGGACTTTATTGCTCCGGCCGACGCGCAAAGAAAAGATCATATCGGATTTTTTGTTGTCACCGCAGGACACGAGGTGGAGATTCTGGCGCATGAGTTTGAAAAAGAGCATGACGACTATTCTTCGATCTTGGTGAAGGCCATTGGGGATCGAATCGCAGAGGCATTGGCGGAGTACACGCACAAACACATGCGCTCGATTTTTGGGATTCAAGAAAGTCTTTCCAATGAAGATTTGATCGCAGAAAAATACCGGGGAATTCGTCCGGCGCCAGGTTACCCCGCTTGCCCGGATCATAGTGAAAAGAAAAAAATCTGGAAGTTACTGAGCGTGGAAGAGCGAATTGGCGTGACCTTGACTGAAAATTTCGCCATGAATCCGCCCTCCAGCGTTTCGGGATACTACTTCATGCATCCCGACGCGAAGTATTTTGCAATTTAATTAGAAGCGAATTCGAACGCCGATGCCGACATCGAGATCGACATCGGTCTTAGGCACCACATCCAGCGCCAGGGATAATTCGCCAAAAATTTCAATGTTGGGATTGTGGAAGTTATAAAGAAGTCCTAAGGGAGCGCGCACGCCAAGTGCGGTGTCGCCATCGTATTTTCCCTTGTTGATGCTAATAATTCGAGCTCCCAAACCATAATAGAGTTCAAGAGGTCCTTCGCTGGTTGCAAAGCTGCGAGCCCGATCCCATAAGTAAGTCGCGTGGATATGCAAACCTTCATAGTAGCTAGATGAATAAGCCAGGGCCCCTTCGACAGAGTGTTTATTATCAAGGCCCAGGCGTCCGGAAACTCCCGTAGGGTCACCGATGACGACTCCCAGCGCGGCATCGGCGCGGGCGGTATCCATTAAGAGCATAGATGCAAGCAAAGCAAAAAGTGGTAAGAGTTTTCTCATGAAGTTCTCCTTCACTTCATGATTATGCCAAGAGGATTCCTTGATGCCATAGATTATTGTGGAGTGTTTCAAAGCGATTGTGATCTGTCAAAAGACTGCACAGAAAATTTAAAATTTGATGTGAATTATTACGAATTAGCGATTGTAGAAATAGCGAAATATGAAATTAACTGAGGTCACAGAAAGGGAGTGTTTCATACCCAGCGCTGTTTCTTGATAGCTGAGCTCTGAGGCAAAACCGATGTTCGAAAAAGTTTTAGTGACTTGCAGGCCGACTTTGAAATCAACGCCCAAAGGGTAAGTCTCTTGGTAGCCCACCGCTGTTGAGGGGGCCGGGGCGTCGGTGTCGACACTTTGAACTTCCAAAGAGCTCATGGAGGCACCTAGGCCCGCGTGAATATCCACGTAGCGAAAAAGCCCGTGTCGCGCGCTTAACCCTAACGAATAGACGGTGATGGCATTGTGACGATTTTCATAGTACCCCGTGTTTGGATAGGTGAAGGACTCATTGGTGCTTGAGACAGTCCGTGAAAAATAGGGTCCCCACTTAAACAGGGTCTTTTCTGATTTTTCATATCCGATCTCTAGATTGTTTGTATTTCCCGCGACGGAGTTTCCTGGTTTACCAAAGCCCACCTGGCCATAAACTAAAGAATGGCGACGCTTAAATCCCCAGAAGTCCGAGGTCTTCTTTTTCGTCTCGTTTTGATCATTTCTTGTTGGGACATTTTGATTTGGAGAGTTCGCAGGGGAAGAGGTCTCGGTCGTCTCGATAACTTCAGCGTCCTGGGCCTCTGGTGACTCCGTAGTGACGGGGGGAGGAGCCTCTACGGAGGCCTCTGACGACGTTTGTGCGGTACTAGCGTGAGTCCAGAAAAGGAGGCCAAGAATGAGAAAAAGTCGATAAAGAGGTCTCACTAAGATTATCATAAACT
>JAHRXB010000290.1 GCA_019104905.1 Bdellovibrio sp. | reverse complement strand
GTATATCTGATGATACGAACAACAAGGATTCCGTGATTCGCACGGCTTACATTAACAGTGTGAACGCGGGTTCTTTGAAGTTCTATTCGGCCAATCCATCGTTGATTGATACTCAAGTCTATGCGACGTGGGCTTTGCATCCCAAGTGGAGTCTTCAGGCGAATGCGGGAATGACTTTGACTGGAACGAATACGGCTGCGGGGTATCATGTCGGTGGATTTATTCGCTACAGTTTCGATATGACTGAAGGGTATTCTGAAGAGCCGTATGTGGCGCCCGTGGATTCTCCCGTTCCGAGCTATCGCTCGAATATGTATGACAACTCTGAGTTGAGCTCCGATAAGAAGGTAAAGCAGTTCAAAGAAAGTGTTGATGATGGGGTGGATCAGGATCTTTTCAAGCCACGTCCCACGGCGAAACCTCCAGTGAACGACAAACAGCTTCAACAGCAACTTGATGAAACAGAATTTCAGATTGAACTAAAATCAGATAAGAAGAAAAAACGCCGCCGCTAAAAAAGCGGCGTTTTATTTTAGCTTAAGAAGTTCTTTCGCGTGTTCTTCGTCGACCCCCAGAAGATCCACGGTTTTATGTCGACCGGTGTCTCCTTTGACCAAAACGACGCTTCGTTTTGGAATATCAAAATGGTCAGATAGAAATTCAATCAGGCCTTCGTTGGCTCGGCCATCAATAGGCGGGGCGGTGATTTTAATTTTGAGTTCGCCGTTGTGAGGTCCAACAACTTCGTTCTTAGAGGACTTGGGTTGAATAAAAAGGTGGAGTCGAACTCCACCTTTTATCGATTCAATCATCGTGAGGTCTCGACTCTGACTACTCGGCAGACAGAGGGGAAACATTGGCAGAGCGTGCCGCCGCAGGATTCGTTCCGCCAACGATGTTATGAGCTGGAAGTTGCATTTGGGGCATGTACTTCTCGCCTTGTTCTAACAAAGACAGGTGCGCTTGCGCCAGGGCTTTGAGGTTGGCCTCAAACTGCATACGCGCGCGTTTCAGATCGCTGACTTCTTGATACATCTTTTTCAAAGAATCCCGAGAGTCGCGAGTGATGATCTCGGCTTTTTGTTGAGCATCGGCGATGATCAGCTTGGCTTCTCTTTCGGCATCTTGACGAAGGCGATCTGCCATTTGAGTCGCTGTCGCAATGGTTTCTTTAAGAACTTGATCGCGCTCTTTGTATTCCATTAAAGACAATTCTTTTTCGCGAATGCCTTCTTTAAGCGCGTTTCTTTCTTGGATCAATGATTCCATTTGAGAGGCAATCTGCTGGAGGAAATCCATAACCTCATCAGCATCGAGACCCATCATCTTTTTACCAAAAGATTTGTGAGCAATATCGATAGGAGTAATTCTCATTTGTTCCTCCTTGAACAATTTTGAATCAACAATAAGACAAACCGTCTTTATAAGGATAAAGGCCGAGTCTGCGTCAGCGCAAGCCTATTTGATTTCCCGGGCCATTTCTTTGTTTCTCATCGCCGCTTTTTCAAAGCTAATGCGAAGCGCCCGCTCGATTTCCAGTTCTCTCATGGACTGAAGTCCAGCTGCGGTGACGCCTTTTTTAGAGCTGACTCGCGCCTGAAGGTCCTCAACGCCCTCGCGAGCTTGGGCCGCCAGCAGGGAGGCTCCGACAAAGGTTTCAATGGTCATGAGACGAGCCTCTTCAGAAGAAAAACCGTGTTCTTCGATCCAGTCTTGCCAGTACATCATCATTTCAAAAACGAAACCGGTGCCGCTAGAGCAAGAAACCATCAAAGCTTCAAACTGATCTTCATCGCTAACCTTGATGACTCGTCCAAGAGGGGCAAAAAGATCTTCCACGGTGCTTTCGAGGGCGCCATCGTCGTCATCGTTCAGAAGGTAGCCTATGACTCCGCGACCAATCAACGAGGGGGTGTTGGGCATTACGCGAGCCAGGCGCGCGCCTTGGATAAAGCGCTCTAACTTTTCCATGCGAATTCCGGCAGCGATGCTGATGACGATTTTATTTTCGTCAAAAGCTCGGGTCACGGGCTCTAAAGCTGTGAGAAGGTCTTGAGGTTTGACTGCCAAAATAATGATGTCGCAGGTGTCGATCAGCTCTTCGTTACTGGAAAGGGGGCGGATCGAAAAGGTTTCGGCAAGCTTTTGTAGTTTTCCTTGGGAGCGATTGGTGGCGAAGATATTTTTTGAGGGAATGCCTCCTTCAAGAAGGCCTTTGATCATGGCTTGCGCCATATTCCCGGCACCCAAAAATCCGATTTTCTGCGTTTTCAACAATGGGTTCATGTTACTCCAGGACACAGTTCGGGTTTGTTGTCGTTTTCTGCGCCTAAGAATATCCTACCTTTTGACAGGGCGTTCGCCAAATAAAATAGTCCCAAGACGCACAATGGTTGCGCCTTCTTCGATCGCAACTTTGAAGTCATGGCTCGTGCCCATTGACAGCTCAGTCAGTGGGTGAAGGGCCACGTCTACATCGGAGCGAAGTGTGTCGCGCAGTTCGCGGAGTTCCCTAAAGTACAGACGCACTTCGTGCCCTTCTTCGGTTAATGGCGGCATGGTCATTAAACCCAAAATATGAAGATGGGGGAGTTTCGTCAATTGAGGCCAAGCCTTGAGAAGGCCGTCTTTATCGAAACCGCCTTTGCTTTCTTCTGCCGCTAAGTTCACTTGAATAAGGATGTTCTGCTCAACACCCTTGAGACCACAATGGCGGCTAAGGGCTTCGGCCAAATCAATAGAATCGACGGAGTGAATGAGCGCGAAACGGCCCACAACAAATTTCGCTTTATTTTTTTGAAGGTGGCCGATGAGATGCCATTGGATATCAGAAAGGTCTTGGAGATGTTCTAACTTCTCCAGGGCTTCTTGGACGTAGTTTTCCCCAAAAAGTCGTTGGCCTTCTTGATAGAGCTCACGGATTTTGTGTTCAGGCTGCAATTTGGAAACAGCCAAAACCTGAGCGGGAGCACAATTTTGAACAATTGTTTTTAGGTCCATGAAAAACCTATTTTTTGTTAAGACGCGGGAAGATATTCAAATCATCAAGAGAGACGAAGCGGTAGTTCGCGTCCTCCAACAAAGTCAAAAGGCGATCCAAGCTATCGGCGGTGTTTTGATGGATGTCATGCATAAGCAGAACACCTCCTTGGGTCTTTTGTACCTCGCGCAGGACATATCCCGCATAATCATTCCGCAAACTTTCAGGGGCCATGCAAGTCTGATTTTCTTTATCACTCACTTTACCGTCCGCATAGGCCCAATCACAAGTGTCGATGTCCCAGCCGACAATGTGATATCCCAAAGAGCTGATCAGATCGTTGGCATTACAAGTGGAATTGCCATAGGGATAGCGGAAGAAAGTGGGGACGTTGAACTGACGAAGTAATTTATCCGTACTTTCGACTTCGCTTTCGGTTTTAGCAGAGCTGAGATCGTGAAAGTTGGGATGACTGTAAGAGTGATTTCCAAGATGGTGACCTTCATCCAAAATTCGTTGCAGCAGAGCTTCGTGGCCCTTTATTTTTCCACCTAAAACAAAGAATGTCGCTTTGGCATTGTGCGCTTTAAGGATATCAAGAATCTTCGGCGTTGTTACAGCGTTCGGTCCGTCATCAAAAGTCAAAGCGATGGTGCCCCGAGTGACGGAATCGGGGACTTGAATGGCGTATTTGCACTGATTGCGTGGCTTAAAGATATCAAAAAGGCCCCATTGGTTCATATTCTCACGCACACGACGGGCACCTAATTCTGTTTGTCTTTCGATGAGTTCTTGCTCGGTGGGAAGCTGAGATGCGTCCTCATTCTGGGCATACGAGAGCGTTGAAATGAAACTAAAAATAGAAACGGCTGCGAGCAAAGAACTTTTCACTGGGAAACCTCCGGGGGTTCTTCAAACGAAGGCACTTTACCTGAGATTTGTCGCGAATACCTAAAGGTTCGCGAGTGACAACAAAATGGACAGTAGAATTTTCAAGAGCTAGGGCAGTTCCGCTAAGAGCTGGCGGACCACGGCGATGGGCAGACCCACGACATTGTCATAGGGACCCTCGAAGCGATCGACAAACTGGCGTCCTAAACCTTGGATGCCATAGGCTCCGGCCTTGTCCATGGGTTCACCCGTGTCTATGTAGGTCCAGATTTCCTCATCACTTAATTTTTTAAAGTGGATCTGGGTCGTCTCAACCTGAGACACCTCTTTGTGGGTGGTGCTGTCGATGATGCAGACAGCAGTCTTCACTTCATGAAAATTTCCAGACAAGAGTCGTAGAATTCGATAGGCATCCTCGCGATTTTGGGGTTTTCCCAGGGGGCCCCCACCAAAGATGACCTCCGTATCTGCGGAAAGAACACGAAAGGGGCCCTTTCTGCTAGACTTAAGTTGGTCAAAGGCGGCGCGGGCTTTGCGTTGGGCGATATCTAAAATCTGAGCGTTTACATTCAGGTTTTTGTTAGGAATTTCCGATACTTTAACTGGAACCACGTCAAAGTTAAAACCGGCTTCTTTGAGAAGCTCGCGACGGCGTGGGGACTCGGATGCCAGAACAAGTGGTGTCATGAGGATACTTGAACACAAAGAGGCAAAAATGGGAAGTGCAGAATTAATGCTCATTCTAGGTCTGCTGCTCGCGGGAGTGGCGGTGTTCCTTTTTGTCAGCTCCATCTTTGCTAGCAATACGGACAAGCAACAACTTTCTTGGGCTAATAACGATGAGCCTGTGAAATCAAAAAATGCCGTTATCAATTTTTCGCGCCCCCTAGTGC
The DNA here is from genome assembly GCA_019104905.1 of Bdellovibrio sp. Lineage (GTDB taxonomy): Bacteria > Bdellovibrionota > Bdellovibrionia > Bdellovibrionales > Bdellovibrionaceae > Bdellovibrio. Next base: position 1,442 of record JAHRXB010000290.1, on the reverse strand, counting down.
ATCAATTCACTTTGCAACACGCCATGAAGATACGCAGTGAGGGGTATCGCAAAAGGGTCAAAAAGTACATTCTCACCTCGGGTCTGTCGGCCGAGTTGAATGAAGATGAATTTATCGGATTACAACTTTTATGGGGAGTGATGTTCCCGATCTTTTTGTTGATCATGAACTTCTCATTGCAGTTGGGTCTTTCGCCTGTGATGGTTTTGGGAATGGGCCTGATCGGCTTTTATCTTCCGCAAATTCACGCCAAAGGAGAGAAAAAACGTCGCGAGCTGTCTGTGCGTTCGGACCTGCCGTTTTTTATCGATCTTTTAGCTTTATCCGTGGAAGCGGGGTTGGACTTTTTCTCGGCGATTCAAAAGATCGTGGATAAAGCCCAAGGCGGCGAAAGCGTTTTGGCGGACGAGTTTGGAACAGTTCTTAAAGATATTAAAATCGGTGCATCGAAGACGCAGGCGTTGAAAGACATGGCGGCTCGTCTGGATATGAATGAGATCACAAGTTTTGTGGCGGTCTTGGTCGACGCGGAAACAACCGGGGCGAGTATCGCGCAAGTGCTGAAAGATCAATCGGTGCAAATGCGTCTTGAGCGTTTTGTGCGCGCGGAAAAAGCCGGTGCACGGGCGTCACAGGCGATCTTGATTCCTTTGATGATATTTATTTTACCTGCGGTGTTCCTCATAGTTTTTGGGCCGGTCGCAGTTTCGTTTATGTACGGGAAGTAAAGAATGATGGCAGCGTTGATGAACAAAACGACAAACCAAACTTTGATTCCACACTTAGAAGTGGCTCGAACATTTTGGTCCCGAGGTAAGGGGCTTTTGGGCCGTTCATTTTTGCCAACGGAAGAGGCTTTGTGGATTCATCGTTGTAACAGTATTCATACTTTCTTTATGAAGTTTTCGATCGATTGCGTATTTGTAGATAAAAATTTGCAGGTCAAGGCCATCTATCAGGATGTGCGTCCTTGGCGTTTGATCCCGCCAGTGTGGGGGGCAAGCTCAGTGATTGAGATGGCCTCGGGTTCAGTGAATAAAATTAAAATCAACGTGGGAGATCAGCTTTATGTGGGCGCTTAGGGTTTTAACCGGCCCTCAGGCCGGACAAATGATAGAGCTGAAGATGGGGAAAAACCTGATTGGACGAGCTCCGCAATGTGATATCAAGCTGGTCAGTCCGGGAGTTTCCAAAGAACATACGGAGATTGCGGTTTATAAAGACAAAATTGTGATCACGGATTTGCGCTCCAGCAATGGGACGTATCTCAATGGAATTCGTATTCAGAACGGAATTATGCGTTTGGGCGACAAGCTGGGCGTCCATGATATTCTCGTGGATGTTATTCCCGCTCCCGACATGAGGGCGCAAGTGCCACGGCAGCATACCGGAACTGGAGTCCCTGCGCCGATGCCATATTATGGAGGAGCCGCTCCGCAAAT
>JAHRXB010000288.1 GCA_019104905.1 Bdellovibrio sp. | reverse complement strand
TATTGTCCATGTCTTGTCTCAAAGAAAAGAGGCTTTCAATGAAAAAGTTTAATACTCTTTTTAAATATGAGTCGCTGGCATTAGCAAAAAGTCGCTGGTTGTGGATCTATCTTATTGCGTTTAATCTGATTCTTTTCTCGCTTCGTTATTTCAGCAATGATCCTCAGCAGCTTTTTGTTAGCACCATGAACTCCGTTTTGTTCTTTCACTCTATTGGATTGCTTCTTTTTTCCACGTTGTCTTGGCAGAACAATTCAGAGTTTATTTCGTTGATTCTGACTCAGCCGATAGAAAGAAAGACTGTTTTTTTGGCACGACTTTCTTCGTTTTGCTTGTGCATAGGAATATCAACGGGCCTTTCTCTTATCTTACAGATGGGCGCCTCCTTGCACCTCAATGAAAGTATTCGTCTTCTGGCCAGTCAGACTGTCATTGAGATTATTTTCACAGGAATTGGTTTTCTGTTGGCCATTCAGATTCAGGATCGCTTAAAAGCCATGGCGATTGCTGCGGCGGTGATCTTGTTATTCTGTCTTGTTTTGGATGGTTTGAACCTTTGGATCATCATCAACTATTCAGCCTATCCCTTGGAAAAGCTCATTTTAGGTCTGAGCTCTTTGAATCCATTGGCTCTTTTGAAATACCAGAACCTGGCGAATGATGAGAGTTCTCTTTGGATTGGCTATGCGGGGCTTTTATTAAGAAGAGCTTGGGAAACGGGTTTCATCAAAGCGGTTAGCAGTTTGGCGCTGTTGTTGTGGATTTTGACGCCGATTTCGGTGGCGTGGCTGAGATTTAAGCGCAAAGATTTCTAGGCACTGATCCTTAAGACGCCTCGAGTGCCTGTTGAATTTTGATTCTTATAATCTGACTTTCGGCCTCCGTGGGGGGCTCTCCCCATTTTTTAATGAAATCTTCAAGGGCGCTTTTGTAGGCAATTTCGATTTGTTCTTTTTTGACCTGCGCAGCGGATGACTCGACGGTCTTTTGGGTTTGTTGAAGTTGTTGAATAACTTCTTGGACCTGACGTTCGTGAATGGCTTGAATTTCATGGTATCCATGGTGTGCATTCACGATCAGCAGCACGCCAAAGATAACAGGGGCATAGATCTTTCGGAAGGTGTTGTAAGCATCAATCTTGGTTTGCGCTTTGAGGGTTAGACGGACTTCCTCGGAATGGTTGGTAAATCCATCACGCATCACCTTGAACATCAAGTCGGGTGGGATCTCTTTGTCTTTAATACCGGGAAGATTCCAGGGGATGCGGGCCCATTGAACAATTTTACTGTTCTGGATGATCCAAATGCGATCGACCATTTTGCGGAAGAGGCTGACGGTGTGAGGATCATGACTTTGCCCCCAGGTTTGCAGAAGACCGTCTTTAAGAATCTTTTCTTTGATGATGAGAACTGCAGATTCCTCAAGGCGCGCGTCCTTACTTTCAAAGAGCCAACGGTCAACGGTGTTTTTTGAGCCAAAAAGGACCGTACCAAGTTCGATAGCATATCTTTCGACGGCTTTTTCAGAGGGAAAGGTTTGAATCTCAATATCACTGACAAGTTTGCGCAATTTTCTTTTGCGCATCCAGGAGAAATCTTTACTGAACTCTTCAAAAGAAGAGCCTTTTAAAAGAAACTTTTCGTGAGTTGTATCAAGCTGTTGAATGATGTCGCTGATTGTCGGTAAAAAGACGGACTCGCATCGCAAAGTAGAGGCCTCTGCAACCCAAGTGGTGCAGAGGATGATGGCCAACAGTAATGAAGCGATACGAGTCATTAAATTCACGTTATTCTACTCCAACGCCACAGCGGCTGAAAGAAGAGAGCGACGTGTGTTTTCAATTTCCTTGAGAACAAGTTCCGCGTCTGCATCAGACAATCCGCCGACAATTTGACCGATGTTTCCGGCACTCATGATCAACGGCCCGATAAGGACGGCTTTAGATTGGCGTTGTGTGACGCCGTAAACGGTGATGGCCGCACCCGCAGCTTGAGTGATCTGAGCGATCAACTTATTTTTAGATATGGAAGCGTCTTTTTCAGAATATGTCGTGAGTGTTTTTCTGACTTCTTTGAGAGAGCCATCGAGTTGCTTGAGAAGAGCCACTGTGGCCTTATCGGAAGTCGCGGAAAGAGCCCCTTGGACTTCGGCTTCAGCGCCGTTCAGTTTTTCTGTGAGATCCTTAAGATCTGAATCGGGTTTTGCCTTTTCGCCCGCAGCACTGAGACCGCTTGATGAAGCGGACGTCAAAACAGCCGCTGCACCAGCAAAAAAGCCGAGGATCCCGGAGCTGCTTCCCCCTCTTGAACTGAAAGAAAATCCAGCAATTGCGGAAAGTCCTAAACCGACGGCGGCACCAGCGATGGCGGATCCATTCAGGATGCGTCCACTGCTGTCTCTTTTCTCAATATTTTCTTTTGCCGCGATCAGTGCTTGATCCAGCGCTAAGAGATCTTTTTTTACGGCCATAATGTTTTGTTTGGCGGCACGAATTTGTTCGTCGCCAATTCCGGCGGTTCGATCCGTTTGTGCAATAGCCATACTTTGCATGCTTAGCGCGCCGGCAAGGGTCAGCGATAAAAATTTGAATGACATGAATTTCTCTCCTTTTTTGAAAGAAAAGGAGCAAGGCAGGTGCCAGTCTATGAACCGATGAGATGGAATAAGCGGTCTATTGAGGCGCTGGGATTCTTGGGATGCCGTACTTCGCGAGTGTCTGTCAACGATTTGTACGGGCATCACCGTGTTTCAATTTGAGACGGCCCTATGATTTCGCAAGAGCTTTTTGAATATCCTCAATCATGCTTTTGGGTTCATCTTGAGGAGCATAACGTTTGATCACTTGACCATCGCGGCCGACTAGAAATTTTGTGAAGTTCCATTTGATCATCTCAGTTCCCAAGACTCCTGGGGCGGCTTCTTTGAGCCATTTATAGACGGGATCAGCTTGCTCTCCATTGACTTCGACTTTGGCCATGACAGGGAATTGCACGCCATAGTTGAGTTCGCAAAACTGCTGGATCTCAGAGTCACTGCCTGGTTCTTGCGCTCCAAATTGGTTGCAGGGAAAGCCGATGATGGAGAATCCTTGATCTTTGAATTTTTCAAACAGCTCTTCGAGCCCTTTATATTGGGGCGTGAAACCGCATTTGCTGGCGACGTTTACGACTAAGACCACTTGTCCTCGGTATTTCTCAAGGGAGACGGGTGAGCCGCTCGCATTTTTTACAGAAAAGGAATAAAGGTTTTTATCCATAACAGCTCCTTGGTGGATGTCTGGCTGTGTCTTTATGATCTAAAAGAAACGCTCCTTTGTCATGGGGCTAATTCTTTGGTCCTGCGCGGTGAATCTCAATTTGAGATTTATTAAAATATGAGAAGAATTTGTGAGTATCTCAAGGATTCTAGTCGAAGAGCCGATAATCTAGACATGGGGATGATAAGGAATTTTCGGTACATTCTCGGTTTACAGGGGCGCTCTTGGTTGTTCTGGAGCGTCTTCTGCTTTTCTCTCCCTGTTCATGCTGGACCTTGGGTTGGTACATCCTATTGTACTCCTTCCTTTCAAGAATGTTTAAAGTCCAATCCCGGCAGTCCTCTCTGTGGACAGGAATATGAAAAATGCATGAAGAGTTCAGGGGGCGTCATTGAGCGAAGTGATGGAACATTCACTCAGATGTATCATCCCGATAATTCACAATTTAAAAAATGCCAAGCCCAAGGACTGACCAGCGGAACTAGGGCTTTTGATAATTGTATGAAGGGGAGCTCCTCCAGTACAACGAATACGACAACAACGACAGCGACAAATACAAATACATCAGCAGGCACCTCAACCGGCAGTTCTCCCGCTGCGGCTCCCACCTCTGAAGAACCAGCGACGGCGCGAACAAGTGAGGACTCTCAAGAAGCACTGGCTTGCCAAGGGCAATTTGGGAACCTCATTGAGAGATGTCAGCAGGATTTTCAGGCGGCGATTTCCAACTGTGATGAAAAGAATGATGGTGGAATGAATTCTGTTGCGAGCACCGCTTCCCAGGTCGCCTTGTTGATGGGGCAACAAACCTCTTCGAGTATCACGGCCGCCTGTTCTAAGATGGCGGATTTAAGCCAAGCGGCGAATGCCGCCTTAGCAGCCTATCGCTTGAATTGTCGGTCGGCGCAAGAATCTTGCTTGAGTTCTTGCGAGCAAGCCAAGACCTTTATCATTGAAAGGGCGGCGACGTGTTTTCCGGATCTGAGCGGAGGGCAACTGACTGTGGCGATGTCTAGCTATCACTCTTCGGTTGATGGAAACTTGAATTCTTGTCGTTCATTGGAATCTAAGATTAACGAAGCTCAACAAGCGATTCAGAACTATGGCTCTACTTTGGCAAATGCTTCTCAGTGTGCGGCACTGACTTCAGGGGATCCATCTCGCTCTGTTGCCGAACTATGCAAGGCCACGCCAAACTATCCAGGCTGCAACCCCGCGGCTCCCGTGGATTGTTCTAAACCTGAATATGCAACAACTAACAAGATTTGTATCTGTTCTAAGAATCCTCATGATCCCTCATGCGCTGTTTTGCAAAAAGCAGGCGGCGATTCTTTGGGAGGAAGTATTGATTCCTCTTCAAGACTTGCCAACTCCGGCGGAGAGTTCCAAGGGGATATCCCGGGCCTTCCTTCTGTGGCCCCCGGAATTCCGGGAGGGGGAAGTGGGAGTTCGATTGATGGTCATCAAGGCGGAGCTCCTCTGGGAGGAAGCGAGGGGGGTGGGTCTGGAGCGGTTCATCTTGCCAAAGCGAATGAAAGTGTTGGCGATAAATTCTCAGGAGATAATTCGGGATTTTATGGAGGCGGCGGAGGCCGTTACTATGGCAATGGATCCTCGGCCGGTGAAGCCAGCGGCGGCGGGGGCTCATATCGTGGTTCCCAAAGTGCCAAAGGTGCAGACGGACCAGACTTGAAAAAGTTTTTACCCGGAGGACAGTTTGATCCCAAACGAGGAGTGTCGGGTTTTGGTGGCCTTGATGGAATCACCGGACCTCATTCTAATATTTGGCAGAAGATTCAGAATCGATATAGGGCCGTGAGTCCGACTTTGATGCCGTAGTGTTTCAGATTGAGACGGAGATGTAAGAGAAGACGTATATATTTTAGTAGGAACGTATTTTTAAGTATTCTCGTATTTAGTCCGATACGCGGGCTATGGGGAATCTTTCTATTTTTGTAATTCTATTATTCTTTTCGGCGAGCTCTTGGGCGCAGATGTCCAATAATGAAATTATTTGTCGGAACAAGATTGCCAATAACGGGAAGTCTTATGATGACTTCAGTGATGCTCAAAGAAATGCGGACTTCAACGCTTGCATGAGAAGTCTTTCCAAGTCGGCAACCCCAAAAGTAAAAAGACCTACCGCCCCGACGAGTTCGGCAACAAATTCCCCGAGTGCTTCTGCCAGCCCATCGTCGGCGCCCGCAGAACCAAATGAGTGCAATAATCAGTGCTTTGGTGAACAATGTGTTCGCCATCAAGATGGAGCCTACAGGTGTATAGAGGAGACTCCCCCCTCACGGGAAGAGTCTCCAGCGAGTGAAGGATCAACACAAAGTTCTGAAAGTTGTTTGTCTGAGTTTACCTCGCTAATAAATAGATGCGAACAAGAAGCTGTGGAGGCAACGGCCAGTTGTGATGAGAAGAATGATGCGGGAATGAATAACGTTGCTGGGACTGCTTCTCAAATTGCCTTGATGATGGGACAGCAAACGGCTTCAAGTATTCAGGCTGCCTGTTCGAAGATGGCGGATCTCTCTCAAGCGGCGAATGCGGCCTTGGCGGCCTATCGAATGAATTGCAAAAATGCGCAAGAGGCCTGTTTGTCTGCCTGTGATCAGGCCAAAAAATTTACTTCAGAAAAGGCGTCGGCCTGTTATCCTCATTTGAGCAGTGAAGAACTAAGCAACGCCATGTCTCATTATCAGCAGGTCTTTGATAAGAACATCAACACGTGTCGTTCCTTAGAGACAAAAATCAATGAGGCTCAACAGGCGATTCAAAATTATGGTGTCACCACGGCCAATGCGTCTCAGTGTTCGGCATTGACCTCCGGGGATTCGGCAGTCACTGAACTTTGTAAAGCCAATCCAAAATATCCCGGATGTAGCCCGGCGGCCCCTGTGGATTGTTCAAAACCGGAGGTTGCGACAACCAATAAGGTTTGTATTTGTTCTAAGAACCCCCACGATCCCGCCTGTTCGGTTTCGCAAAAAGCAGGAGGCGATAATCTTGTGGGGAGTATTGATTCCTCATCTCGATTGGGTAATAAGGCCGATGGCTCTGATATGAGCGGAGATCTTTTTGGAACTCCTCCGATCAGCCATGGCACACCAAGCTCTGGCGGCGGAGACTCGATTGACGGAAGTCAAGGCGGAGGCTCTGTCGGCGGCGGTGGTGGCGGCTCTGGCGGAGGTCCGGCCGCAGCAGGAGGAGGGATTGCTAGTGAAGATTCTGCCGGTGTGAATGGTGGATTTTATGGTGGTGGCGGCGGTCGACTTTTTGGTGGTGGCTCTGGTGGTGACGGCGGTGCGGCTGGTGTCTACGGCGGGCGCCTGGCAAAAGGCACAACCCCTGGCGGGCTGGATCTGAAAAAGTTTTTACCCGGAGGACAGTTTGATCCCAAACGAGGAGTGTCGGGTTTTGGTGGCCTTGATGGAATCACCGGACCCCATTCTAATATTTGGCAGAAGATTCAGAATCGTTATCAAGTTATGAGTCCAACTTTGCTTCCTTAGTGTCTCAAAGTGACTCGAAATTGTAATTTCATAAAGTAGTCTCTACAAAGGGCCGATACGTTCCCTAATGGGAATGAGATATTGGTATTTTCTGAAAATTTTCTTCCTTGCGGCGGCAGTGAATCTTCTGCCGAGTTCCTTTGCCTTTGGTGGCGTCATTTGTGGTCAACAAACTTGTGGTGCTGGGGCTTATTGTAAAACCAGAGTCGACATTATTACCAAGAACACCATTTATGAATGTGTTGGCAGCAGCAGCACGGATTTTCTTTTGGAAGGAATTCCTTGTGGGGCCGAAAGATGTGGTCCCGGATATCATTGCAGCTCCGACGACAGCGGCAGTGATGAGGCCGCTGCTTTAACGTGCGTGCCGAATGCCTCAGTGGCTAATTGCAAAGTGACGGGATGCCCAGATGGACAGGTTTGTTATGCCGACAATAACGAAAGAACTTCCTACTCTTGTCGTTCTCGGGAAACGTCTTCGAACCCCAACCCCGCTGAAAACTGTTTTGCGACCTATGATCGTCTTTTGCAAGAGTGTCGTTCTTCTGTGGAAGAGACTTCTCATAGTTGTGACGAAAAAAATGATTCGGGCATGAACAGTGTGGCAAGTACCGCTTCACAAATCGCTTTGATGATGGGGCAACAGACGGCGTCGAGTATTCAGGCCGCTTGCTCTAAGATGGCGAACCTTTCCCAGGCGGCCAATGCTGCGCTGGCGGCGTACCGCCTTAATTGCAGCAATTCGATTTCAAGCTGTCGTTCTGCGTGCTCTGAAGTAAAATCCTTTGTTGAAAAGAATGCTGCTTGCCTTTCGATGGCCAGTGCAGACAGTACGGGAGCCGTGATCGCTCAGAT
>JAHRXB010000053.1 GCA_019104905.1 Bdellovibrio sp. | reverse complement strand
GGGCTTCGCTTAAGTCCCGGAAAAACGGACTGCTTGATCTTGGACTACACCGGTCAGGGGCATGATATTTATTCCCCCGAAATTGACGAAGACAAACCGTCAGAGAAAGCTGTGCCTGTCGAAGTGATCTGTCATCAGTGTGGCGTGACGAACAGCTTTTGGGGTCTTGTGGATGAGGAAGGAACTTTGTTGGAGCACTATGGACGTAAATGCCAAGGGGCTTTCGAAGATCCGCACACCCATGAAATTGAAAAATGTAAATTCCGTTTTCGTTTCAAAAAATGTGATCAATGTGGGGAAGAAAATGACATTGCCGCCAGAGCCTGTGCCAGTTGTTCCCAAGTGTTGGTTGATAATGATAAAAAATTGAAAGAGGCCATGCTTCTTAAAGATGCCCATGTCATGCGGGTTGAAAGTATGAGTTTTCATAAAACGCAGGACAAAAAGGGAACACCTCGCCTTGAGGTACACTATTACGACGCTGATGCGCAGGTGTTGAAAGAGTATTTTTATCTCGACACTCCCGAAAGTTGCCGCGCGTTCTATTTTAACTTCATTCGTATGCACAGTCGTTTGCCGGAAAGAAAAATCATGGTGCAGAACCTGGATCAAGCATTGGCTCTGCACTCTCAAATGAGGCTTCCGATGTTTGTGATTGCTCGCAAGCAAAAACATTATTGGAGCGTGCGAGAAAAGATCTTTGAATAGTCAAATCACATTTAAGCGAAGTGCCTTATAAAAGGACCTTTCCGCACAGACCGACACCGGTTATCGCCGTGAGTTTTTGTTCAAAGGCGGTCAATTCTGTCTCTATCGTTTGTTTTTGAGCGCGAACCATTTGACGAAGTTCCATGGGGCCAACGAGGCGTCCTTGTTTTTCAAGGGAACTGACCTCGTTCAGCAAAATGCTACGCAACTTTGGCGTCATGACTTCATTGAGTAGCGCGAAGAAAGCCATCTGTTTTAGATTGATTGAGTCAGGAATTTTTTGAATTAAAGCCGCTTTGTCTGCAAATTCTTTCGGGAGAAGACCCGAGTTGGCCATCTTCAGCAAACCGTCTTTGTCGACACTTTTGGAGGCCACACCCTCCAAAACCGCCGACAGTCTTGCCATAGCCTCTTTATTGGTATCAAGCTCCGCCAAGAACGTATCAATGATGGCCATCTCAATACGATCCTGATGCAGTTTTGTAACATCCACGCGGGCTCCGACCAGGCGGAAGTTCTTATTCAACTCCATGTCTCCGGGGGCGGGGACTCGGTATGTGTTCATATTTAAAGAGCGCAAAAGAACTTCTCGGCCCTTGTTGATGGGACTCCACAGGGATTTTTCATAGGGATTGGCGGAATTATTCAGACCGGCGCGAGAGTAGGCTTCATAGGCGACAGACGAACAAAAAAGCCCCCGTGTAGAAGCCTCTCCCGGAGTCATTGAAAAATCATAGAGAAAGGCGGCCTTATTATAAGGGTCACCACCGCTACGTTGAAACATTTCCGCGACCAGATTTTCCATTCCTGCGACAACTTTTTCAGGGACACCCGGTTCAGTTCCCTGGAAACGATAGATGTACATGCGTGTTTTTGAACCTTCCACATAGTCCTTGCGCATATTTCGCAGTTTTACGCCATCTTCAATTTCCGCTTCGGGGGATAAAACTTCTCCCTTGGCGTCGATATAGACCGGTGTTGAGTGGGAGTAGATATGAGGATGATCCATGGTTAATGCGATAAAGCTGGAAGAGCCAAAACCAGTCGACTTCGACAAGACCACATCCCCAGTTTGCACCGAGAACTGTCGCAGAGAACCCGTTTTTGTAAATGTACTGACTTTATCGCTGAAGCTGATCTCGGGAGGGAAGTTCGTAAATTTTTTGGAGCCGATATAAAGACTTTCCTCGGCCATCAACTGCAAAAGATATAAAGAGTCTTGCAGAGACTTAAGGGGCAGGTCCGAACGCTGACGCATTTCTTGGCGCAGTTCAAGAAGCATCAGTCCCAGATCCCGATAGTCGTCGACCGAGTGCAGACGTGCCGTTTTCAGTGTCTCGCGAATTTTTTTGAAGGTCTGTTGTTCATTTCTTGCGGTGATCACAGTCTCGTGGAGGAGTGGACGTAGTTCTGAAACAGACAAACCGGCTTCTCGGCCCTTTTGCAGAAGTTGAGTCCAGGTGTCGATACCAATGGATTCAAGTCCGTGGAGGCTTACAGAGGGCGTCTCATTTTGAGCTACGGGTGTCGCTATTGCGTAAAAAGGCACCATTGCTGACAAAATGGTCGACAGAGAAATAAAACAGGTTCGCTTCCAAGACATAAAGCCTCCGATTCAAATTTGAAGGATCAATTTTCGTTCCACGCGGCTCAAGTTGAGTTTTTGATTTGCGGCATGAGGATTCTCTGCGATTTGCCAGAGATCCCGCGTTCGTTTGGTCTTGTCTGCAAACTCTTTTAAACTTGAAAAGAACGGGAGGCTTTATGAGGTCTAATATATGGAAAGGCACGATCAGCTTCGGTCTTCTGAATATTCCGGTCACCTTGCAAAGTGCTCAAGAGGATAAGGAACTGCACTTTTCCCTTTTGGATGAAAAAGATTTGGCACATATCAAATACCAAAAAATCAACGCCAAGACGGGAAAAGAAGTTCCCTACAAAAGAATTGTGAAAGGTTTTGAGTATAAATCCGGTCAGTTTGTGATTATGAATGATGTCGATTTTGAAAAGGCCAACGTCAAAGCCAGCAAAACAATCGATATCGAAGATTTTGTTCTACTTGAAGAAATCGACACGATGTTATTTGAAAAGCCCTATTATCTGGCTCCTCAAAAGGGGGCAGAAAAGGGTTACTTTTTATTGCGAGAGGCTTTGAAGGATACTCGAAAAGTGGCCGTGGGTAAGATCGTCATCCGGACCAAACAGCATTTGGCCATGATCATGCCCCGCGGGGACTATCTGATTCTGGAACTTCTTCGGTTTGCTCATGAGGTGAAAGAAGTGAATGAGGTGGATTACCTTCATGAAGTGAATAAACGCATCACCTTTAACCCGCGTGAACTCAAGATGGCGGAAGATTTGATTAAAGGAATGACGTCGAAGTGGAGACCCGAGAAATATAAAGACACTTATTACGATGACATCATGAAACGTATCAAAGCCAAAGTAAAACAAGGGAAGGGGCAGTTTGTTGAGGAACCTGAAAAACCTGAAATGGCCGAGGAGTCTTCCAATGTGATCGATCTTTTGCCACTCTTAAGAAGAAGTTTAGAGTCTCGTCACACGAAGAAGACCTCTGTGGCCCCAAAAAGCTCAACCGGCAGAAGGAGGGCTTAGATGCCTCTTCATGAGTATATTAAAAAACGAGATCTGAAGGTTTCTCCAGAGCCTCTGCATAAAAAGAAATCTAAATCCCCCAAGAAGACCTCGCCGTTGATGTTTGTGGTTCAAGAACATCACGCATCTCATTTGCATTACGATTTTCGTTTGGAGTTAAACGGAGTCCTGAAAAGCTGGGCTATTCCCAAAGGGATTTCCTTGGATCCTAAGGTGAAACGCCTGGCTGTGGAGGTGGAGGATCATCCTTTATCTTACGGACATTTTGAAGGGGTCATTCCTCAAGGGCAGTATGGGGCTGGCACTGTGCGCATCTGGGATACAGGGACGTGGGAACCTGTGGGGAGCGCACGTCAGGGTTTGAAGAAGGGGCATCTTGAGTTTAAACTTCGCGGAAAAAAGCTTTTTGGCAGTTGGGTGCTGATTAAGACACAACGAGCGGCGGGAAAAAAATCTCAGTGGCTGTTAATCAAAAAGTCCGACGAGTATGCCAGGCCCCACGAAATATCTAAATCCGCCTAAACATTTCAAAAAACCTCCTCGCTTTATCGAACCTGCTCTGGCGGAACTTGTCAAAGATCCGCCCACGGGTTCAGAGTGGGTTCATGAGGTGAAGTGGGATGGCTATCGCATTCAGGCTCATATCGAGAATAAGAAGATTCGTCTTTTCAGTCGAGGGGGGCTGGATTGGTCAGTGAAGTTTCCTCTGTTAGTGAAGGAATTGAAGGGCCTTTCTGTGCATAATGCCATTTTGGATGGAGAAGTGGTTTGGTTGGATCACGAGGGACGAAGTCACTTTCATAAATTGCAGGAGGCTTTGCACAAGGGAGAATCGCAACATCTTTATTATTACCTTTTTGATCTCCCGTTCTTGGAGGGCAGGGACCTCCGAGATCAGCCGTTGCAAGAGCGAAAAGAGTGGCTGAAAAAAACTTTGAACTCTCTGCCGAAGGGGAGAGTTCGCTACAGTGATCACATCCGGGGGCAGGGGAAAGCCTTATTCAGATCGGCTTGTGCCTATGGACTGGAGGGAATTGTCTCGAAAGAAATAAATTCCTCCTATAATTCTGGACGAAGTTCTCAATGGTTGAAGTGCAAATGTCATCTGCGCCAAGAATTTGTCATTGGAGGTTATTCGACAGGGGCTCGAAGTGATTTTGGGGCCTTATTGGTGGGCGTTTATGAGGATGAACAACTTCGTTATGTCGGCAAGGTGGGGACTGGTTACAGTGAGCAGACCCTCAAAGAGTTGAAGGGACAGCTTAAAAGGCGAGAGCGAAGAAATTCACCTTTTCAATTGAAATCACCTCGCGAAAAGGGACTTCATTGGGTGAAGCCAGATCTTGTTGCGGAGGTCACTTTCGCAAACTGGACCGCCGATCATCTTTTAAGAATGGCTGTGTTTCACGGCCTTCGTGAAGATAAGTCCTCTCGAGAAATTCAGCGTGAAGAGCTCGGCTCTCCGCTTTTGAGGATTACCAATCCGACCGATTTAGTTTATGCCAAGGAAGGACTGACCAAACTTCAGGTCGCGCGCTATTATCAGGATGTGGCGTCTTGGATTTTGCCCCATATTACCAATCGTCCTTTAAGTCTTTTGCGTTGTCCTGAGGGGGCGAAGAAATGTTTTTTTCAGAAGCATCTTTCGGGCAAAGTGCCTGAAGCTGTTTTGCCGATTCGGATTAAAGAAAAAGGAAAAGTTGAGACCTATCTGGCCATCGCTTCGAAAGAGGGACTGGGGTCTTTGTCGCAAATGAGAGTTCTTGAGTTTCATGCGTGGGGTTCTTGTGCTGACAGTGTCGAGCACCCGGATCAGGTGGTGATGGATTTTGATCCAGGGCCGGGGGTTCCTTGGAAACGAATCATCGAGGCGGCGGAAGAGTTTCGACAAATTTTATCGCATTTGGGATTAAAGAGTTTTGTGAAACTTTCCGGTGGAAAGGGAGTGCATGTGCACGTGCCGATTGCTCCGGTATACAGTTGGAAGCAGATAAAAAGTTTTGCTCGGACTTTGGCTTACGAAATGAAAAGTCGTCATCCTGAACGTTACACCCTTTCTATGTCCAAAGCCGCGCGCGAGGGGAAGATCTTCTTAGACTATTTTCGTAATGAGCGAGGAGCCACGTTCGTAGCGCCCTACTCTTTGCGAGCCCGTGAGCTGAGCAGTGTGGCTCTTCCTTTGTCTTGGCGGGACCTTGGCAAAACCAAACGGGGCGATCAGTACACGGTGGCTAAAACTTATAAACATTTAAAACAGCGCAAGACGGATCCCTGGCGTGATTTTTTTAAAGAAGCTCCACGGATTTCCATTCTCAGTCCCGCCTAAGTGCGTCGCTCATTCGTCGTGACTCTCGAAGGGGCTCAGTTCAAAATATCTCCATGGAGTTTTCAGCGTCTCATCCCTTTTACACACATTTTGAAAAAATCTATGGGGCTCGGTGGCCCAACCTCTTTGCGGCGTTGATGAAGTCGGAACAGCAGGTGGCCCGCCAGAACAGTTTAAGTCTGATAGAGGATCTGCAAACAAAAAAATGGAGCGTGTTTCCTCAGAAGGCTGAGTTGCCGGGGTGTTTTTGGATTCCCGCAGGAGAAACCTGTCAACCCGAGCGCAATCCCGACGAGTTGTTGGATGTTTATATTATGGATCCGGCCAGTGTCATGGTGGCCAGGGCCTTGGATGTTCAGGCCGGGGATCGCGTTTTAGATATGTGTGCCGCCCCCGGGGGGAAAAGTTTGGTGATGATCGAAGCGCTGAAAGAAGAGGGCGAGATCTTCTGTAATGATTTGTCTCCCGAACGGCGGGAAAGACTTAAAAAAGTGATTCAACAGTACGTACCACGTTCGATTCGAGATCGTGTGTGGGTGACGGGAAAAGACGGCGTGCAATTTGGTTTGAAAGAGCCCGGAAGTTTCGACCGAGTTTTGTTGGATGCCCCTTGTTCGGGCGAGCGCCATATTCTTGAGAACAAGGCAGCTCAAGAGGAGTGGAGTCCTCGGCGAACCGAGCATCTGGCCGCGCGACAGTATTCTCTTCTGAGTGCGGCGCTTTTGGCGGTGCGTTCTGGGGGGCGTATTGTTTATTCGACCTGCTCCATCAGCCCTGCAGAAAATGATGAAGTGGTACGCAAGCTTTTAAAAAAGAAGAAGGATGCGGTGAAGCTTTTAGAGGCGCCCTTGGGGGTCGGTGGGGAAAGAACGGAATTTGGCGTGGCCTACTTGCCGGATCATTGCGGTTTTGGGCCGTTATACTTTGCCGTGATTGAAAAATCTTAGTTGTCGTCTTTTTGACGGAACTTGTGGCGGCGGTACTCTTCCAGTGTCAAAAAACCGTAGGTTTTCTTGCGATAGATCTCAACGGTTTCGGCTTCGATATCGGAGATCACGTCTTCCATAAAATCGAGAGGGATATTTCCCAGCTTCATCAACTGGAGGGTATAAAGATGGACCACTTTGCGAATAAACTCAGGGGTCTTTTCTCTCATGTTGGAGGTCTCTTGCAGTTGGGACTCGACGATTTTGATTAAAATATCTGTATTCATACATTTTAACTATCGGAGTTCTGTTTACGAACCTAAGCATCACCCATAGAAATTTGGCCCAAAGGATGACAGAATAGGACCTATGAAAGCCCTGACTCAGCAAGAACTTCAGCATTTTGTTTCCTACTTTGCGCCAATTTTAGACGGTGCTCAGTTGCAAGAAATTTTGGCCAATGACCGAGGTCTGGCTTTGGGCTTTCAAGGGGAGCGGCGCTACTGGGTGCTCCTGGACCTTATTCCGAACACCCCGATGATGCTGCTTTTTGAAGATCAATGCCCCTTCAAAAAGGGGCCCAAGTCCAAACCTTTGAGTCTTTTTTTAAATTCCCACGGAAAGAATTTGTTTCTCACCGAACTCAAGGTGTTGGAGCAGTACGGACGTGTGGTGCAGATGGTGCTGAAGAATTCTCAAACCGAGTGTGAGTTAGAAATCCGTCTGATCCCCAAGCAGTGTAATGTTCTTGTGAAAGCGCAAGGGAAACAAATTGCATGGGAAAAACCGCTGGAGTTAAGCGCGGCTCCGCCGGTGGAAAGTCCTCCGGCACCGCGGACCTTGGAAGAGATTCACGAAGAGTGGTTGGCGGCGCAAAGTTCTTCACAGAAAAGTTCTTTGGATCCGGTGGCACAGTGGGAAAAGCAGAAAACCAAGGATTTGGAAAAGAAAAGAAAGGCTTTGACTGAGATTCAAAAGCAGATCGAGAGCGACAAGGCTGTGCTATGGGCTGAGGCCGGGCAGTTCTTGAAAGCCCAGGGGCATCTGCAAGTTCCTGAGCACTTGCTGCCTTGTGTGAATGTCAAAGAGTCATTGAGTTGGAATATTGAGAATTGTTTTGCCAAAGCCAAGCAGCTTCAAGCCAAAAAAGAGGGCGCGCGAGAACGCTTGGCGGAACTTCTCAAGGAGATCGAAAAACTTGAGAAGAGCCGCTATTCTGAGAAGCAAAGTAAGCCTGCTTTGATTGATTTGATGAGTAAGGCGGAGGCGCGTGGTCGGAAATTGCATTTAGATTCGGGGGCCTTGGCCTATTGTGGGAGATCCGCCGCTGATAATCTGGCTCTTTTAAGGCAAGCCAAAGCTTGGGATTATTGGTTGCATCTGCGCGACTATCCTGGGGCTCATGCCATTATTCACCGTCAGCGCGATCAACTGATTTCCAATGAAGAGATTCAAGAGGTCGCAGCCTGGGTGGCCAAAGAGTCCTTGTCCTCGAAATCTTTGATGGTCGGTCAAAAAGTGGCGGTGGTGATTGTGGAGTGTCGGTTTGTTCGTCCCATCAAAGGGGATAAGCTGGGTCGCGTCACGTATCATTCGGAAAAGAGTTTGAGTTTTACCTTGCGTTAGCGGCCACCAAAAACCGCCTCATCCATGAAAAAGCACCCAGGTTTTAAGCCTGACTTTGCCCACAAGCCAAAACTTATCGAAAATGAAGTCTTAAGCCCTTATGGATCATTTTGAGATGAATTCTTTTTAACCGCAGGAAGTGATAAGCAAAAGCAGAATCAAAACCAGCAGCTTTAGAAATTTCTTAAACTGACGATAAGTACCACACCGTTGTGTAGTTCCAATCATAAGAATCTCCTTTCTGTTGAAAAGGGGATTCTCATCCATAAGAAAGCGGCTTTTGATGGCCGCTTTCTTTTTTTGCACAAATCATCCGTCATTCTTCAGTTCTTTGAGATTTCCCCATGCGAAGGGGAATCCGAAGCCCGTCCTCTTCAATTCAGCGTCATAGAATTTAGCCTTGACTGGAGTGGGTGCGAGTCTAAAATTTTGTGATCAACTGAGAGGAGATTCACCATGATTCAAGTCAGAGATCTCACCAAAGACTATGGTTCCAGACGTGCCATTAACAAACTTAATTTCTCTATTTCAAAAGGGG
>JAHRXB010000218.1 GCA_019104905.1 Bdellovibrio sp. | reverse complement strand
TGAAGGAAAAGCCCCGCCGGAATTGAAGGTCATCGCTTCGAATGCGCGAGTCGATCTCAGACACACCTTCAGCCGACTTTGACTGATCGAGTGCCAATTCACTCCGTCACTGATCAAAACAACATTTTCACCATTAGGCGCTAACGAGTAGCTGGACTTCCCGTTGATTGACTCACTGGCCGCAGGGTTCAGCGTCACTGCGCCCGTGCCTGCATTGTTTTTAAATCCAACCATATACCCAGCGCCCGCTGTCGCGCTGGAAAGAAGTGTGTAAGTCATTCCCGCATTCGAAATAAAGAAGGTGTTCTTATCTGTGCTCACGACTGTGTAATCTGTTGTCTTGACACTTGTTGCCCAAACACCGGCCTGAGGAGTCCAACGGGCCTGACCACCAGAGTCTGATGTCAATACTTTCCCTTCCCCTTGGTTGCCATCGACAATTTTCAGAGTTGAGCCAGAGCTTCCACTGATTTCAAGCTTAGCGGCTGGTGCGGCCCCTGTTCCAATCCCAACGTTACCACCGTTGTAGTAAACGGCTCCCGAGGAGCCATCCTGCCAACGGGTCGCATTTGCAGGAAGACGAGCGCTATCTAAAGTTCCGTCCGTGATGGCAGAGGCGTTCAATGATCCAATGTTCTCGCATGTAAATGTATCAGTTATAACACTCCATTGAATTTTTTGATTTGCCGCGCAGGCTGCTGTCAATTGATTGGCACCTGCTGAAGTTTTTAAATCACCAAAGTTCAAAAACGAAGGCACAAGTTGAGTACCATTCCAACGATAAACCTTGCCGACGTCCAAGGCTGAAATAGTTCCCGATGCAACAGGATTCTGGCGAATTTTCAGCACAGAAAATGTCCCATCATCAGCCATGGAAACATCTCCGCCAGGCAAAACGGCGGCTGCGGTATTCGTGGAGTCTCCGACCCAAAGATTTCCTTGCGCTAATGACTTTGATTGCTTTTGATTGAATGTGGCCCAATCCTCTTTGCTTAGATAGCCATTGGTACTGGCGTCCGCTTTCGAAAGACTGATTATAGGAGATGAAGCTGTGGACGAGTCCACAGACAAAGGCGCATTCGCCGTCACAGCAGAAAGACCACTCCCCGAGGGGGTCAGAGGAGCCCACGCACCACCACTCCATCCGAGGACCTGCCCCTCAGACAACGTCGGAACGGTCATGCCCTTAAGTTGGTTATTCTTGGAATAGTGACTGCTAGTTCCGTTTAGTAGCGCCATGAGTTCAGAAAAGTTGGTCGAGCTTAAAGGGGCCGCGACGCCATCACTCACGCGCAAAACATTTTCACTGGCGACACCCGCTACTTTTTGCGCTTCGATCGCAAAAGGGACTGCCGTGATATCCATGGCCGGTAAACTTTGTGCCCCCGTGCCGTCATCGAATCTGACTTTTAACTTTAAAACATCCGAAGACAATTTTGTATAGCCTGCGGAGCAACTACTGTTAGGGGCAATAACCACTCCATCAGAAAAAATGTCCTTGAACTCTTTTGTGCCCGCATCGGATCTAGTGCCTGCGCCGATCACAAAAGAAAAAGCACCGTCCCCACTGCTCATCGATGAAGAAAAAGGTTCAGACCACAACTCACAGTTTCCACTGGGACTGGTGATGGAGATAGTAAAGCTTGTTGGAGTATTTACCGGACTGCCATCGGGTTTCAGAATACGTCCCTGATAAGTTAAAACGGGACCGGCAAAGACAACCGAACCCGATAGAAGGGCAACGAAAGCCACTACCGCACTTCTTAGCGCAGAAGCCCGTCTAAATCGTCTCCTGAGAACGTCCGATGAATTTTTCATAACATTCTTATCGAGATAATTAAGGCCCGGCTAAAGAACGGTCAAATGTAAGTGCGACAACGATGTACGCACTACTGTTCAATTATATACGCTATCAAAACGCCAAGACCAAAAAGCAAAGCATAAAGAGCCCAAGACCTCCGACTAGTCGTTGAATTGGACACCGACGCCATGGAGCTGCGAGCGGGAGGAACAGACTTGGGAGTCCCCAAGCCTTTCTTTTTCGCCTCGGAGTTCTCCGTCTTTTTCAAAACGGTCACTCCATCAAAGTTCATTTTCTTCATTTCATCTATCCCCATACTCGTCGCCCCGTCATGCTGTCTTTAGAGCTTTTGCTTACTGACCTTTTTAAGTTTAAAGTCCCCTGATCCTGAGGGATGAGCGACTTCGCGAGTCTGCGCCAAAATCCCATTCACATCGAAGTATCCTCCCATATCGGGGGTGTCGTCATAGATGGCAATCACGGAACCCGGCTTATACACGGCCGTGGTGTCCGCCGATTTCACAGTGTCATTGATGGTGTAGGTTCTTCCGGTGTCCTTTGCCATGGCGTTGGCAATCTGTTGAAACACCTTCTTCCATCCCGCAAAGGTAGAAGCATAGGGTTGAGCGATATTACTTGCCGAAATCAGATACACTTGAACCTGAACATTCTTTCCGTCGTCGCTTTCAGGCGATAACAAAACCAGTCCATTATCAATCCCCCACTGTCCTGAAAACTGCGGGGTCTTCTTCATTTCTTCCGTTACGAAAGAATCATAAGTTGCGGCCGCATAATTCCCTCCCACCCAGAAGTTTTGCTTCCAGTATTTTCCAAGATACACAGTCAGAGGTCTTACCATGATATCGTAATTGGGAGAGCATGAGGCGACGTATTTTGTACTGACTGTGAGAGGACGCCCGTACATATCCGTCCCCTGGCCCGTTTTAGTACAGCTCACGCTCTCTGTTTTCTTCGTCCACTTTTGCCAATCGCAATTTTCACAGGTCCCCGTGCCGCACCAGGTTTTAAAAGTGGGGAAATTTCTAGCAAGAACAGGGCTTGAACAATAACTTCCGTTTCCGTTTTCATCAGAATAGCTCGTATTGATTCCCCCGAGTTGCGTGCACTGGAGAGGCGTCAAATTATAGCCTCCCAGAGCAAAAATACCCCCAGTTTGACTTAAGGGCGATCCTCCGGCGGACGTCACCGAGCACGAGATGCCATAAGCCGTGGAAATACGAAAGAGAGTCTTCGTCTTGGAGGACTCTTTAAAGTCATATTGAACTTCATAGAAATCTTTTAAGGTAAAGTTCGTCGTGTAGGCGCCGATCGTAACTTGATCGCTTTCAAACTTAAATTCCTTAGTCGCCTTTTCCGTCAGAATCTTAAAATAACTTCCACTCGCAATAGACTGACAGTTTGAAATGATAGGTGCGTTGGCATCCTTCACACAAGTCCCCTCTAGGGCCTGGGGCCTGATTTGCCAATAAGTGATGAACAACAAAATTATCACTGGTATATATTTAACGTAGTTCATAATTCCCCCCTCAAATCCTATTGAAAGCTCAAACTAAGACGTTCCGTCCGTTTCTTTTCCAAGGACTCCACCTGATTCGCCAACTCAAAAACGATAAAAATATTTATGTGCTCAATCGCCATAATCCAGAATGGACGACCTTGGGTCCACACGATCACTTCGGGAATGAACGAAAGCACCATGACCAACCAAATAAGCAAACCTGAGGACTTAAATCTCAAAAATGACGGAGCAACGAAATAAAGTAGATAACTGATAAACGCAAAAAAGAAGAACGCATAGGGGATCCAGGAAATACTTTCTAAGTTGCTGACAAAGGGATAATGAATCATGGCGTGCATTAAGTCTTTTTGCTCTTCAAACTCTACCAGCCCTTTGCCGATAAACCAGAAAACCATCGAAAAACGAAGAATAAAAGAAGGACTTCCCCAGGCCCCCCGCAGGCGGCTTGACAACTGCGGATACAACATCAAAAGCAAAGCAAAGGTGCCTCCGACGTTCAAGGTACGTTTTAACATTTCGCCGATGGCTTTTGCCGCCAGTACGGGATCTGGCGCCCAATAGACAATCACGCGCAAAACCGCCGTCATGGTCGTCCAAAACAACGCCCAAAAGATAATGTAACGCGAAGTCTTGGGAAACCAAATCGCGGCGGCCACAATCAAATCCAACACGAAGATCGACTTCAAAATCCATCCCACCGTGCTGGCGGCCAAGGCTGGAAACAGTACTACAAACCACATACGCCACTCTGAGGCAAAGTTATTGCTTGCCAAGTAAGCCAATGTTCCATGCGACGCAAACAAAGCGGAAAGAGCCATCTTCAACCAAAAAGTAAATTTACTATTTGATAACATAGTCCACCACCGGGTCATAGTGACGATCCACGATCATCACCAATTTATTATTATTCGCACTTACAAACTCATTTATTTTCTTTTCTGAAAGCTCTACTGTTCGATTTTCCAACTTACTAAAATCTTCCAAACGATAGAGCGCGATTTTTTCTGAATGTTTTGCCGCAAACTCCTTCACGGAAAGGCGATTCAGGCCTTGAGTGACATTTTCCAACAATTGCACCCCCGGCACCTTAAGGCGCTCCTGCACAATG
>JAHRXB010000180.1 GCA_019104905.1 Bdellovibrio sp. | reverse complement strand
CCTTGAGACCAGGAATTTTTTTATTTCCATCGACAAGAACATGACCACTCGAAACGCCTAGTTGCTCTACAGCTCTTTTCATCGCCAGCAAGGCGGCATTGAGAATATTGATCTCGTCAATTTCTTCAACCGTTGCACTTCCGATGCCCACTTGATGTTCTTTGAGAATTAATTCAGCCAACTCATCTCTACGCTTTTCGGACAAGAGTTTTGAGTCTGTCACAAGATCATTCAAAGAGTCCGAACGAAAGATCACAGCCGCCGCATACACGGGCCCCGCAAGGCAACCTCTCCCCACTTCATCAACACCAATCACAGGTGTGGGAGAAAACTCGGTCCAATCAATCTTCGGAAATTCGATCTGTGAATTCTTTTTCGCCATACTCTTCGCCGCCGTATTAAAAATGCCCGTACTGAAAGAAGTTAGATACAAGCCCAAAACAAAAAAGACCTAGAACGCCGTCCTAGGTCTTTTGTATGTGAAAGCAATATCCGCCGGAAATTAAGCTTCAGCTTTGTTAGATACAAGTTCAGATTGGATCTTAGCTGCTTTACCTTCCAATGCACGAAGATAGTACAACTTAGAACGACGTACTTTACCTGTAGTCACAACTTCAACTTTATCAAGCGCAGGGCTTGAGAATGGGAATGTTCTTTCAACACCAACACCCGCAGAGATCTTGCGAACTGTGAAAGACTTCGCAGCGCCAGCTCCTTGGATTTTAGTTACGATACCTTTGTAAAGCTGAACACGCTCTTTCTCACCCTCTTTTACTTTAACGAATACGTTAACAGTATCACCAGAGCTGAATGACTGGATGTTTTTGTTTGCAGCTTTAACGCTAACGCGTCTAACGAGATTTGTTTCTTTAGCCATTGCCTAATCCTTGTAGCAGTCAATTTTCACAAAAAGTAAAACAAGGGTCTACCATGGACCCATTACGCGGTCAAGACAGATACTTACTGCCGATCTTACGGAAAGATGGCGATAATCCTGGGGAGGAGCCCCTCGAATACTCTCGAGAACCCCTGAGCAAGACCCAATCAGGCCCTCTGTCATACCAAAACCAGTACCAAATAACATAAGAACGGGCTTCTTTTCTACATGCATTTCATGGCGCAACTCAGCAAAAGAATACTTTCTCTTCGCCCACTCCGTTCGCGCCGTTGTCGCTATAACCAGTCCCTCGGGGGCATTCCAGTCCTCAAGGGCCTTTTCCACGCTCTCTGCCGTTCTTACGGACCCCAGGGCGGTCTTACGCATAGGATTGAACTTAGAGCCCTGCCCCGTTCTCCAGTGGTCTAAAACCCTTTCTACGAACATCAGCTGTTCTTGCATGGGATGGATAATGTAATATTTTTCCACTCCATACACCTGAGCCGCCCTCGCGATGTCATGGATATCGAAGTTGGTGATATTGGTCGCCACCGTCTTCTGCATCCGGTCCCTCACGGGATGATGAACTAGTCCAATTGCGAGTCTTGGTACATACGGTATTTCAGACATTCAGATCTTCCTCGTGCAAATCTTCAAGCCCCAACACCTGGCGCTCTTGAAGGGACAGCGCCGCCAGGAATTTCTGCAATTCCTTCAATGGAGACTCTGTTTTTTTCTTTTTTAACGCCTGATACTTGGCGTTTTCTTGTTGAAGATATTCTTTAAATAAATCAGGACGCTTCTTGCAAGTGACCAGAGCAGAAACTTTTTCTTTCCACTCTTCAATCATTTTGTGATTCCCGCTAAGAAGCACCTCTGGCACTTCCTGCCCTAAGTATTCTCGCGGTCTGGTGAAATTGGGATGCTCTAAAAGGCCTTGAGAAAAACTATCTTTATCCGCCGAATCGCCATGCCCCAAAACACCGGGGATAAAACGAGCCAAAGAGTCGATAATGACCAAGGCCCCCAGCTCTCCGCCTGACAGAACATAATCCCCAATAGAGATTTCCTCGTCGACGTAAGCATTAATAATACGCTGATCGATTCCCCCATAACGGCCACAGATAAAAATCAAGTGTTCTTCTTTTGATAAGGATCGGGCCTTTTCATCAGTGAGGGTGTTCCCTTGAGGGGAAAGATAGATCACACTGGAATTCTTATGTTGCACCTTTTGAAGAGTCTTTTCCAAGGTCTCTGGCAACATGATCATGCCATCACCGCCCCCGAAGGGCCGATCATCGACAGTGCGATGACGATCGCTGGCAAATTCGCGAGGCGTATGAGCTTTGACATGGAGTAATTCACCCTTCAGAGCCTGACCCAGCACTCCGTGAGATACGGCGCTTTCTATCATCTCTGGAAAAAGAGTGATCACGTCAATCTGAAGCATTAAGCGTTCTCGATATCAAAAAGCCCTTCAGGCAAATCCATTACAACGGCTTGATGTTTAAAGTCGATCTTCTTAATGAAAGCATCCACAAAAGGGACTTCAACTTTTTTACCATCAGCTTCAACAACCAAAAGGTCTTGAACTCCGTTAGAAGAAAATCCAACGATCTCCCCAAGGACAGTTTGTTCAGGATTTTTCAATTTGAAGTTTTTGATTTCAGAAAGATAGATGGTCTCTCCAGGCTTAGAAACCAAAAGTTCATCATCCACGAAGAACTCTAGATGCTCCACGCCCTCAGCTTCCGTCCGATCCTTGATCTCAGAAGCTTTAACAATGATCCCTTTTTTAAAGGGTTTCGTTCTCTCAACAGTGAAGCTTTGAATTTCATCTGAGTCCTTGGCTTTCAAACCAAAACTCTTCATTCTTTTTGCCCAAGAGATATCACCGGAAAAAATAAGGACATAAAGGTCTCCTTTAAGTCCATGAGCCTCTCGCACTTTTCCTACTAATTTCATTTTCACACTCCACCAAAAATAAAAGGGGTTGCCTTATGACAACCCCTTCCCTAGAGAAATAATTTAGCTTTTTCGTGCTCCAAATCGCTTTGAAGCAGCTTAGTTTGCTATTCTACGATATCGAGGTGATATCGCTTATTAAGCTTCGTACCAGCGGCGCGGATAATTGTGCGCATAGCAGCTGCGGTCTTACCCTGCTTACCAATCACTTTGCCAAGGTCTTCTTTATCAACCTTCAAAGCGAGAAGAGTGGTTTGCTGACCAGGGATTTCGTCAACTTCGACGTTTTCAGGCTTGTCCACCAGGGACTTCGCCATGAATTCTACGAGGTCTTTCAAGCTATCCATCATTACCCCCCAAAACAGGACATATCCGATATTCTATCGAATTCGGCCCCATTGCCAATCACTATTTAGCTTGAGCCAACTTAATAACGTGTTTTACACGGTCTGTAGGCTGAGCACCTTTTTTGATCCACTCTTCAACTTTAGCAAGATCAAGCTCAACTTTTTTATCGTTACCCTTTGGAGTCGGGATGTAAGTTCCAAGAATATCAAGGAATTTTCCAGTAACGTAACGACGAGAATCCGCTACAGTGATGCGGTATTTAGGTTCGTGCTTAGCGCCCATACGAGCCAAACGAATTACAACTGCCATTTTTCTAAACCTCTTGTTTCAAAAACAGTAAGACCAAGTGTGTACTGTGTTAACGATTAAATATCAAGCCTTAAAATGGGAACTTCATTCCGCCTCGACCCATTCCCATCTTCATAAGCCCACCCATCATCTTTTTAGCGTCCTCAAACTGCTTCACCAGCTTGTTGACGTCCTGAACTTGAGTGCCGCTCCCTTTAGCGATTCTGGTGCGACGCGAAGCGTTTAAAATCTTGTGATTGTTGCGCTCTTCCAGGGTCATGGAACGAATGATCGCTTCAATTTTCTTCATCTCAGCATCCGGAGGGGTCATGTTCTTAAGCTGCTTACTCAACTCCCCCATACCGGGTAAAAATTTCAAGATGGATTCAAAACCACCCATTTTTTTGAGTTGCTGAATCTGAGCTAGGAAGTCCTCCAGGGTGAACTCATTCTTCATGATCTTCTTAGCAGAGTCCCGAGCGGCCTTCTCATCAATAACTTCCTGAGCTTTTTCAACCAAAGAAAGGACGTCGCCCATATCAAGAATTCGTCCCGCCAAACGATCGGGATGGAAGACTTCTAAGGCCGAAACTTTTTCACCGACACCCAAAAACTTAATTGGAATTCCCGTTACTTCACGGATCGACAGAGCGGCACCACCGCGCGCATCCCCGTCCACTTTCGTCAAAATCAAACCCGTCAAAGAAAGTCTTTTATGAAAACCCTCTGCCACGTTCACGGACTGTTGTCCTAACATTGCATCGGCGACAAGAAGAATCTCTTGCGGTGTCCAGATTTCTTTAAGACGCCCCAACTCGCCCATCAGATCTTCATCAATTTGCAAGCGTCCCGCCGTATCCACGATGACAACATCAACCATATTGTCTTTGGCCCACTGCTTGGACTTTTCAAGAATCTCTTCAGGTTTCATTCCCACTTCAGTCGGGAATGTTGGAATATTGTTTTGTCGTCCTAAAGTTTGCAACTGGTCAATCGCCGCCGGACGATAGATATCCGCAGGAACCAACCCGGGTTTTTTTCCCAACTTCTGACGAATATAAAGAGACAGCTTGGCAGCCGAAGTTGTTTTCCCCGCCCCTTGCAGACCTACTAAAAAAATCACACTGGGATTTTCGCGAACATTGATATCAACCGCGCCGCCACCAAGAACATTCACCAGCTCTTCATGGACGATTTTTACAAACATTTGGCCGGGATTTACGTTCTGAAGAACTTCCGCTCCCAAGGCTTTCGCTTTTACTTTATCGATAAAAGTCTTAACGACTTTGAAGTTCACATCGGCTTCAAGAAGACTTAAACGAATCTCTTTAATGACGTCCTCAACATTCGATTCCGTGATTTTACTTTGCCCACGGACCTTTTTGAGGCTGGCCATAATCTTGTCAGATAAATTCTCAAACATGCGAACTCCTGCTTACACCAAGAGGAATGGTTTAACTCATTGGGGAGGGAATGACAAAGAACCTCTCGACTCATTGCGCAACACGCCACCATGAATAATTGTTAGTCACAGAGCATTAGATGATTCAATCAGACCTCATTGTGGATAAGAGTGACTCAAAAAGGGGCACAACTATGAAAAAAATCATTCTCGTTTCTTTGCTGATGGGGACTTTCGCACAAGCTCAACTTGCCACATCCAACAGAGCGGCATTAGAGGGCCTCAAAGATGCACGTAAACAAATGGAAGCAAACACCGAAAGTAAAATCCTAGAAAAACTTGAAAGTGCGCGCCTTGAAGACGAACGAAATCGTCGCCAACAATTCGAATCGTTGAACTTCAGCGTGGTGAATGACGGTTCTAGCAACTCAAATAGCAATCTGAACTCAGGAACACTTTAATCCGCAAGCTTCCTTCTGACGAGCTTCAACCTCGTCAGAAGAGGTCACAGATTCCTACCAGCGCTGAAACGAGCCCTTCCTAAGGCTGATACGCGCCAAACCAAAAAAGAATGCAAAGCCCACTAAAGAAATCACGGCTGCGGTTCCCACATTGACATCACTCACGCCCAAGACCCCGTAACGAAGTCCGTTGATCAAATACAACAGCGGATTGAGTTTTGAAACCATTTGCCAAAATGGATGTAAATGCTCAATCGACAGGAAGACGCCCCCTAAATAGGTCAACGGCAGCAAAATAAAAGCAGAAAACGCCGACAACTGATCGAAAGTGGTCGCCCAAAATGCAACACTAATTCCAATCATTCCAAAAATCAGTCCTGCCACAATAAGAAAAAATAAAGCACTCACTGGGTGAGCGATATGAAGCCACTCCCCTTGTTGATAATACATAAATAATGAGCCGACGAGGTAAGTAATCAGGGCCACCAAAGTACCTCGAACGACAGAGCCTAAACTCATCGCCCAGATAATCTCCTGATCTGTTACAGGGGCCACACGCAGATCCTCAAGATCTCCAGAAAACTTAGACGATACGATCGATGACGAGGAATTCTGAAAGGCATTGTTGATCAGCCCCATCATCATCAGGCCCGGAATAAGAAAAGCAAGGTAACTCACCCCTTGGTGAGAATCCATTTGCTGCCCTAAAGAGACTCCGAATATCAGGAGATACAAAAAGGAGGATACAAATGGAGTTATCACCGTTTGGACGATCACTTTCAAAAAACGCGCAATTTCACGTCGAAATATCGTTAGAAAGCCGATCATAAAGGCACCTGCCCGTCTTTCTGACTCACAATTTTCAAGAAGGCTTCTTCCAGATCCCCTTCTTCAATTTGAATATCTCGGACCAACTGCGTGGGAACACCCAATTCGTTGATGAACTCTCCCAATGGTTTTTCTTGAGGAATCACAAAGAAGTAATCTTTGCCAATGACTTCCATCAAATATGGAGACTGCACGGGAACCTGCTCAGCAAAAACGATTCGGACTTTTCGCAAAGTGTACTGACGAACAATTTCCTTCGTGGCTCCCACGCACACCACAGACCCTAAGTTGATGATCCCCACTCGATCACACAACTGCTCTGCCTCTTCTAAATAGTGAGTGGTTAGAAGAACAGAGGTTCCTTCACTGCGCAACTCTCGAACAAAATTCCACAGATCTTCCCGCAAGCGAATATCCACGCCTGCCGTGGGCTCATCAAGAAGAAGCAGCTTCGGGTTATGCACTAACGCCTTGGCAATCATCAAACGACGTTTCATTCCACCTGAAAGCTGTTTGACCCTTTTATTGCGATGCTCGTAAAGAGCCAACTTGCTTAATAAGAAATGAATACGCTCTTTATTTTTTCGCAAGCCATAATATCCGGACTGAAATTCCAGAATTTCTTCCACATCAAAAAAACCAGAGTTGATCACCTCTTGATGAACCACTCCAATCTGTTTTTTGGTAAACATCGAATCCTTGGTAACATCGACTCCGAAAACTTTGACTGTGCCGTCTGTAGGTTTTTCCAAGGTCGTGATCGCGGAAATGATCGTGGTTTTCCCAGCTCCATTCGGCCCCAGAAGGCCGAAGATTTCTGCGCCCTTCACTTCAAAAGAAACACCTTTTACAGCATCAACCGAGCTGTTCTTATATCTTTTTACTAGGTTATGAATCTCAAGAGGAAGAATCATCAGATACCACTACTACCGCGCGCGACTAATGCTGGTGCAAAACTCGACCGACGGGTTTTCTCGCTTAAGCCAGTTTAAATCCCATTCTTGATTGACCAGAACCACGGGGTTGTCTTGAAGGTCTCGGAACATATTTGCTCCACCCTTGAGTTCAGCCACAGGTTTCCCGGCATCCGTTCTTGGCCAACGAGCCACCCCATACGGAAGACGATTCAACTTCACTTCCAAATTGTATTCATCCTGCAGACGACGCAAAAGAACTTCAAACTGAAGTTCCCCGACCGCGCCAATGATCGGATCTTGAGGACCAACCAGTGGATCAATGAACAACTGAATCGCACCTTCTTCAGAAAGGTGATTCAAAGCTTCTTGCATTTTCTGGCGCTTCAAAGCGTCTCGCACTGAAAGTCGTCCAAAAAGTTCCGGCGCAAATTTAGGAATATCTTCAAAATGAACTTTCCCTGAGGCATACACGCAGTCTCCGATGGCAAAGTTGCCTGTATCCCCAACCCCCACGATATCACCAGCGTACGCATCATCGACCGTTTCTTTGTCAGCCGCGATAAATTGGCTGGCGTAAGAAAGGCGCAACTCTTTGTCATGTCGAGAGTGTTTCACTTTCATGCCGCGTTCAAACTTCCCAGAGCAAATACGGATAAATGCAATGCGGTCACGGTGACGACGATCCATGTTGGCTTGGATTTTAAAGACAAAACCCGTGAAGTTGGCGTCGCATGGATCAATCTCTTTATCGTCCTTGGTATGTCGGGGCTGCGGTCCCGGGGCGTACTGAGTGAAAAACTTAAGGAAGGTATCCACCCCGAAATTCTGTTTCGCCGAACCAAAGGTCACAGGCGAAATCGTTCCGTTTAAAAATTCGTTCACATCAAATGGAGGCAACGCCCCCTCAATCAAATCCAGCTCTTCAATCACCTGATCTGCAGATTCCTTATCAAGATACTGATAGAGAATCTGATCGTCTTTTCCTTTTTCAAAAGGAATGACTTTATAATCTTCGACTTCTTCACGGCGCTGATCGTAAATCCAAAGTTCTTTTGTAAGGCGATTGTAAATTCCACGGAATCTTTGACCGATTCCCAAAGGCCAAGTCACAGGGTAACACTGCATGTTCAGTGTTTTTTCAACTTCATCAATCAAAGTGAGAGGATCTTTCCCTTCGCGATCAAGCTTATTGACGAAAGTGAAGATCGGAATCTGACGAAGACGACAAACCTCGTAAAGCTTTTTAGTTCGCTCCTCCACACCCTTAGCGACGTCGATCAACATACAAGCTGAATCCACAGCCATCAAAACGCGGTAGGTATCTTCCGAGAAGTCTTTATGTCCCGGAGTATCCAGAAGGTTCACGCGAAGACCATCATAATCGAAGGTCATCACTGACGAGGTGATGGAGATCCCTTTTTCCCGCTCCATCGCCATCCAGTCCGAGGTCACAGCCTTAGTGCCGCTCTTGCCTTTGACTTCGCCCGTTTCGTGGATAACACCTCCATGATAAAGAAGCTTTTCGGTCAAAGTCGTCTTACCCGCATCCGGATGCGAAATGATGGCAAAAGTACGACGGCGTTGAATTTCTTTTTGAACCTGAGGTGTCGCGAGCATCTTAATTCCTTACTAAAGGCTTCTTTTTACTTGTAAAATCCAAAGCTTACAAGCAGTTGCCGAATCGCATTACTTTTCCTTGCCTTCCTAGACCCCCAGGGCTTATACAGGGGGGAGAAAACTTTTAACTCCCCTTGGTTTGGAGCCAGTGGACGGATATGAAGGTGATAATATGACTGCAACGTCGAACTATTATGTTACGACTTTTTATAAATTTCTCAAGCTCTCAGACGCTCCGTCTGTTCAAAAAGATCTCGAAAATAAAGCAGATGCGCTCAATGTGAAGGGCCTCGTCATTCTGGGCGAGGAAGGTTTTAACTCTACGTGCGCGGCTCCGTCTTTAGAATCCTTTAACTCTTGGAAGCAGTTTATTCGAGACTACTTCAACTTACCGGATCTTTTCTTTAAAGACTCAGAATCTCACAAGGCCCCGTTTCGCCGTTTTAAAGTGAAAATCCGCGAAGAGATCGTAACGACAGGCATCCCTGAAATGATGCCGCCGGAAGGAAAGAACTATCACCTGACTCCTGAAGAATGGAATAAGGTGCTAAAAGAAGAAAACGACTTTGTGATGATTGATACTCGCAACTGGTACGAGTATAAAATCGGCACCTTTAAAGGTGCTTTAAATCCTAATATCGAAAAGTTCACGGACTTCCCTGAGTACATCGAAAGCCAGGGGATTTCGAAAGATAAAAAGATGCTCATTTTCTGCACCGGTGGAATTCGCTGTGAAAAAGGAATTTTAGAGCTTCAAAAACAGGGTTACGAAAATGTCTATCAGTTGCATGGTGGAATCATCAACTACATGAAAGAGTTTCCGAATGACCAGTTTGAAGGGGAATGTTTTGTCTTCGACCATCGCGTAGCTTTAGATCAAAATCTTCAACCTTCGACAAAGTATGGACTTTGCCCGCACTGTGGTCAGCCATCTGAAATCAAGGTCACATGCAAACGCTGCGATTCAGAAGAGCTGATCTGTGTGGACTGTGCGAAGCTTGAGTTCAAAAAAGACACCTGTTCTAAGAACTGTGCACATCAATACAAACTTCATCCCGACAAAAAGGGGCCGAAACAAGTTGTGCCTTTTGAGATCGAGAAACTCAAAGCCGAAGGCGTCGATGACATTCCGACCATTCGAGTGTCTAAAACCAAAGTTGTGGCCGTGAACGACAAAGGCGAATCACAAACTGTGTCTGCGAAGAACTAATTCTTCGCAGATTCTTTGTGTGCTTTTTCAATATCTCGAGCAAATAATCGAACCACCCAAGCATCATTGATGTTGAGCTGAGTGCTGGACAGATTCATCTTCACCTGAGAACGATATTTGGGATCATAACCGATGCTCTTGGGGTCCACCCCCGCATCAGCAAGAAACTTCAGCATCTCTGCGGCGGCCTCTTCGGCATCGTAAGATCCGTTTTCGTTCACATTCTTTTCCATCTGTTCACAGAAGCTGAGTGTCGCAGAGTCTTTGGCCAGATCTGGCTTTTGCGCCACCGCCTTGGCGAGATGGTGCATGTTGTAGGTTTTTTGCAGAATCATATCGATATCACTTTTGTGATTTTTTAGATATTCACCGGCGCGATAGATTTCATAGTAGAACTCAGCCTTCTTTAAAAGACCAGGGTCCTTTTCTTCCTCGGACTTCATCACCATGTCCACCACGGACTGCATCCCCGGAGCTCTAAACATAAAGCGCATCACCGGAGCCGCCGTCTCAACCAGAGGATCTTTTGTCTCTCCCGCCAAGATCTCAAAGAAATATTTTGCGGACGCATTTTGCGGATCGCGGAAAAAATGACTTTGTGAGGCTCGCTCTAGGTTGCGACACCCCTCTACAAGAGGTTTGCGAGTATCTAAGAAGTCTTCAAGCAAAACTCGTGTCGTATTTTTTGTGATTTGCTCTTTTTCAGACAAAGCCGGAGGGTTCTCTTGATGGGCAGAGGCGTCCCCCTGCTCTGACGAAGGCGGCAAGACCTGTTCGTCACTTTCTGTGCTCACTTTTGCAGCATGATCTTTTAAAGCCGGGGGCGTGAGATTTTGTTTAATATCAAAAGCCGAGGGAAGTTTAGAAAGGCCCCAGATCAATGTGCCGATCAAAACAATTGCGGAAATAGAACCGCTAATCAAAAAAATCTTTAAAATATTCTTCCATTTCATTGGGAAAAACTCCTCTTGAGAGAGGAGGGAATCAATCACGGAACTAAAAGGAGAGCAACACTCGGCAAATGATACAGGCTGTTATATTCCAAGTTTTAATAATGAGAGTTGACCCCCCGCCCCTTTAGCTCTATACCTAAACACCTTGTCGCGGGGTGGAGCAGTCTGGTAGCTCGTCGGGCTCATAACCCGAAGGTCGTAGGTTCAAATCCTGCCCCCGCAACCATTTTTTCCAATATACCACCCTTGGTCCATTGGATTATGGGATGACTTTCTAAATAATTCCAAAGACATATGAAACGCATCGCCACTGGCTTCTACTGAAGCTTGGGATTGGTGT
>JAHRXB010000163.1 GCA_019104905.1 Bdellovibrio sp. | reverse complement strand
CCTTGAGACTTTGATGAACCCTTTTGCCATTTGAGCATCGATAGTATTTGTAGGTTTTTACTTCGCCAGTTTCTTTGATGGTCTTCACTTTAGGATCAAAGATAATTGAACACCCGCAAGAAGCATCAGCGCATTTCATATATCCATGGCCGAACAGGGCGTTTGGATTCTTTCTGAAGTTATTCTTTTTTCCAAAAGTTTCCTGAACTTTCCAAAACAATTCAGACGTAATTATACGTTCATGCTTGCCTTCATATTCAACGCCAAGCCATTCGAACCGGCCATCATAAAAGATGTTCTTTAAATGTTTCTCAACGAGACTAGGATGGTATTTATGAACTTGATCCTGAGGAATTAACCCTTCAGCGATAATTCTATTTCTAATTTCTTTGAGTGATGGTGTCGGAACTTCGGCTCGAATCTCAAATTCGCGCTGTACGCGCCTTACGGCCTGTATATTGGTATCAGGGACGATCACAGAACCGCGCCGCCGTTCAAACCCTTTTTCATTCTTAGGCTTTTGTTGGATGTATCCATCGGGCGGTCGGCAACCTGGCCACCATCCTGATTCAGCCTTGGCTCGATGAGATTTGCGCACCTTTGTACTTAAATCGCGAGAGTAATTTTTATTGATAGCTGCCTGTATGTCTCGATTGAAAAATTCAGAGTCGGGGCTACCGGCGTGAAGAATTTTATTGTCGGCGATATAATGTAGAACAACTTTTCCCTGCCGAACCAAATCTTCATTTTGCTCATTGTCCGTCAAATTTCGAGCTTCGCGATCGTATTTGTGAAAGAGAATATGTTGAACACCATTTTTGAGCGCTTTTGAAATAGCCGTTTTGTACTTCTTGCGAAGTTCTGATTTGCGGGCCGTTTCAACGATAGCTACAGCCTCAATCAACTCAAGTCCGTGGCGCTTGCAATACTCTTCACACTCGCGCTTTTGAGTCAACCAAGAGGTATTGCCCTCCTGACCGCTACTGCTTACTCGAAGAGGTGCAATCGCCTTTCTGTTTCTTCCAATCCAATTTGTTTCCATAGAGACCTCCGGTCTTTTAAGGGATTTCCCCATAAAAATCCAGAAATCCCCAGTTCTAAAGTTGTCTAATTCTCTGTCATTACCACTTAATGAGGCCCTGTTCCCGACAACGGTCTCTGACTTTGATTAAAAGCCTGATCGCCTCAACGGCTTTGCGAACTTCAACGGCGGTATATTGAGGAAGCTTTTGATGAGGCGTCTCGTTCGATTGAGCCTTTGGCTTTCCGTCTGACATTAGACACTCCCTTCTAGCGAAAGGAGCTGAATGATTTGTCGCTTTGCCGCCGCGTAGTTGATTCCGAACACTTCTTCAATTTGCTGAGGCCTCCAATTGAGAAAAATAGTAGTAAGATAAATACGCTTCCACATTCTTCTTTTGGCCCTCGAATCCATGGCCGAATAAACTGACATTTCTCGAAGTGCATCCAATACGTTTTTCCGGCGAGTTTCTTCATTCCTAATTCGCACTGGCAAAATTCCTATCAAACTCAGAAAATTGTCTTTAGCAAAGTCTCCTAGAAACTTTGGAGTAAAGTCGTGGACGGCTCCATCCACCTCGATGGCCACACCTGTGAATCGGATACCACGCCCTTCCTGCCCTCGAGTTAAGCCCGTAAGTCCAGGTAGCAAGAGATCTACATTCTTTCGACCAATCCAAGCTGAGGTGAGAATAAAATTGCTCCCCATTTCTTTTAGAGTACGTCGCACGATCTCCTCGCTCCCTGTTCGCTCCATGGCTTTTTTACCGCTATGTGAAAGGTCAGCCACTATCACTTGATAGTGGTTTTTTAGATCCCTTAGAGAAGGACGCTTGTTCTTTGATTGAATACGAACTCGTGTAATTGACTGATTGAATCTGGTTCGCTCTCCAAAAAGCCTGCCGTACAGGGAAAGCATCATGGACAACCTTACACAATCCTCATTGGCGTTTCGGTTTTCCGTCATATGCTCTCGCCAAATGTTCGCTTTAGTTTTTTTGTTCGATTCTGGTTTCTTCTCTTCGACTTTGCTCATACCTAACCCCTTAGGATGTCGCCCGCTATAACGGGTAAATCCTTGATTTAAGGGCAGAATTGTCCGGCAAATTCCACCACATATTGTTTCTTGGGCACGTGCTCGGTTATTATGATTAACGTAAATCGCAGAACTAAGATGCACGGTTAAAGACACGCGGAACGACGTGAGAAAACCGAGAATTGAGGACCATGAATTTTGATAAACTTCCCATTTGGCAGAAAGAAGCAATACTGATTGCAGAGGTACTATGCGGATTCTATGGACTCAAACCGACTTCCAAGTATGCGCCGAGGGTTGAGGCGAAGATTTCTAAACTTATCGCTTCGGTTGGATCGATCGAAACTATGAAAAAAGATGTTTCGATTCTCAAGAAAGTTCTTCCTGAAATCAACAAACTACGGTCACCACTTTTAACGGCACGATCTCAGTTTATGAAAGAGGCCCAAATGGTCTTGAAAGGGAATAGCGACTTTCTACAAGCCTTAAAAAAGCCGGGACGAAAAACATTAACGGGAAACTTTGAACTTTGGTTTTTAGCCGTTATTGAGGAAGCAAATCGAAATCCGAAACTAACGGAATCACTTTTGGAGTTTATCGAGAA
Organism: Bdellovibrio sp.; assembly: GCA_019104905.1. Classification (GTDB taxonomy): domain Bacteria; phylum Bdellovibrionota; class Bdellovibrionia; order Bdellovibrionales; family Bdellovibrionaceae; genus Bdellovibrio. The sequence goes on along the minus strand of JAHRXB010000163.1, from coordinate 11,195 downwards.
TAAAGGTGCGTTTCATTCTTGGTCCGAACAGAGATACGGCAAAAACGCTGACCTGCCTTTCTATTTTCCGAAGGTGAATCGCGACGGATTCGCTCGTACTGGAGATTTTAAAGCAAGAATTAAAGAGAACACTTTAAAAATGCTTTCTAAAAGCAGGGATAAAAAATCTATAGATGAATCCGTTAAAACTTATCGAAAGATTCTTTTTAGACGAGATATGGCTGATGAACTGGAATTAGGCGTTTATTCGTACCTTGACGCCTTTGAAAAGGCTTAAGTTGAATCTAGTGAACATTCTGGCGAGAAAACTCAAGGAGCATCTTTTCCCCACAAAAAATGCATTGATGAACTTCTTCGTGAAAATCTCCCTGGTCTGGCGGATTCTGAATTTCCGCAAAGAGATCTCGGTACAAGATACAGCAGGGAGTTAAGTATTCCGAACCAGTCATTTCAAGTGCGTCTATCTCATCTCTTTTCATTCTTCCTACTTTCGCTTTGGTTTTAGATCTGAGTAAGCCTTTTCAATAAGGGCCTTAATAACATCGGCCTGGCTGGCTTCATGTCTTTCGGCGATCTCTTTTAGTTTTTCGACCGTATCCTCGGGGAGACGAACCGTTAAGGCCTTGTTTCTCTTTTCTTTTTTTGGAATTTCAAGTTTGCTCATGTTGAAAGCCTATCACAGTACATTTGTATTGCATATTGTAATGCAATGCGATAAGATGAATTTTATGAAAGCAGTTACGTATTCCCGTGTATCCACGAGCCATCATAATCAGAACCCTCAAGTTCAAATAGAAGAACTTAGAAAAGCTTGTACCAATCGAGGATGGTCTATCACTGAAGAATTAGTCGATCATGGCTACAGCGGTTCGACTGACAATCGACCAGGCTTAAAGCGGCTAATGAGTCTTGTCAGATCCAAAGAAGTGGACGTTGTGATGGTTGTTAAAATGGATCGACTATTTCGAAGCCTGAAGCACTTAGTTTCTACCCTTGAAGAGTTTGAAAAGATTGGTGTTAAGTTTGTAGCGCTCAAAGACAATGTGGACTACTCAACCCCATCCGGAAGGTTCTTTGTTCAGGTATTAGGGAGCTTGGGCGAGTTTGAGAGGTCCCTGCTGCGCGAACGTACTATGATGGGCCTCGAACACGCAAAGTCGATGGGGAAAAAGTTTGGAAGACCACGTATCCACGATGAGGCGAAGATCATTGAACTTCATCATCAAGGCAAAAGCTACCGCGAGATACAAAAAGAAACGGGCGCTCATATGGGTACAATTTCGAGGGCGATTAAAAACGCTCAAAAATCCCCCGTTGAAAACACGCCCAACCCGACAAAATTCACTGCTCTAAATACGGTCGTTTTGGGTGCGGAAGGCAAGGCCATTGGCAACACCGAAAAGTACGGAGTTGAGGACCAAAAGTCCGATGATGAGGATTTAGTATGAGTAAGTCGGACGCTCTATTAAAATTGGAAACAAAACGCCCGATTGTTCTTCCGATGACTCTTAAGAAACAACTTCGATTTTATCTCGATGCAAATGATATGACCGCTGCGCAACTTGCGCGCAAAGCTGGCGTTCCCAAGCAATCACTTTCAGGTTGGCTGAGCGGAAGCAATCCCCGAGACGTAAAGCAGGTAAAGAAGGTCGCCGACTCATTGGGAGTTAGCCTGGACAATCTCATGTTCGGTAACGGTGCCGATGAAAAAAGCGCTAAGCATCAAGAGTTAAACGCTCTTATGGGCGACGAGTGGATCGGGGGAGTCTTCGAGATTAAATTTCGAAGAGTGAAGGGTAAGTCATGAGTAACAGGACTCCTGAGGTCTCGAGACTTGAAATCCTTCCCGTAAGACAAGCCTTTGCGCACGAAGCGTACGACTTTACCAAGTGGCTTGAAAATCACATTGATGTTCTATCTGAAAGATTAGGGCTACAGTTGTCAGTTACTGGTCGCGAAAAGCGAGTTGGCGATTTTATTATAGATCTTGTATGCGAAGACGAAGAAGGCCAACAGGTCGTTATTGAAAATCAACTCGAAAGAACCAATCACAGCCATCTTGGTCAGATTTTAACATACATGATCGGAATGGAAGCTCAGATTGCAATCTGGATCTCTACAGAGGCACGTCCTGAACATCAAAAGGTGATCGAATGGCTCAACGAATCCTCATCGTCTGAAGTTGGATTTTATCTTGTTAAGGTAGAAGCTGTTCGCATCGGAGATTCCCCTTATGCACCACTTTTTTCAGTTTTAGCTGCTCCGACAAACCAGGCTAAGGAATTGGGTGAACAAAAGAAAGAGTGGGCGTCCCGACATCAAAACCGGCAAGAGTTTTGGGCGGGCTTACTTGAAAAGAGTAAAGGCAAAACAAAACTATTCAGCAACACTTCGCCTGGTAAGTACCATTGGATTGGTGTTGGTGCGGGAATTAGTGGGATTAAATACACCTACGTCATCGGGAACGATTCCGCTTCAGTGGATTTTTATATCGACACAGATAAAAATTCAGGCGAGCAGAACAAACGCATTTTTGATCTTCTTCTTAGGGATAAAGAAAAGATTGAAACTATGTTTGGCGGAAGCCTTGAATGGGACCGACTCGATTCAAAGCGGGCTTCTCGGATAAGAAAGACAATCTCTTCTTCCGGCCTCGCCCAGGTTGAAAGATGGTCTGAATTGCAGGATCAGATGCTAGACTCCATGATACGGCTAGAAAAAGCTATAAAGCCATTTTTGAATGGACTCGATGCAAACTAAGCGTCGCTGTAAGGATCATCCCTTAAACTTCGAAGATTGTTGATGGCAATTAAAGTGCGTTCTGCTTGAGCTTTGTATTGTTCCAGTTGTTCATCAGTAATCTCTTCAAGCGATTTACCCTCTCCCATCAAGCGACTAATCTCTGTGCGAAGGTTGGCTAGTTCCGTTATGGAGAGTGATGCTAGGTGGTCGCTCATAGAAAACGCAGGTACTTCTGTTGGCCTTCGCTTTGGATAAATGTATGGAAGAAGATCTAGCAGGATGTTGGCCTTCTCTCGGCCTTCAAGCGCCATGGCTTCGTCCAATACTTCTTCAAGCAAGTTGATGCCCTTGCTGTCCAGAGTATCTAGAAAGCCGTTTGTACGCTTATTCGGGGTCCCTTTTTGTCGTCCCCCAGTTTTTTGAAGTCCTTTTGGTCTCGCCATATTTCTATTTTTATCTACTTTAGATTGACCCCAACAAGTTACAGAGGTGGAGCCTCTCCTTCTCGAAGATCCTTTAAACCCAGCTTAATAGCGGCAAGAAGTACGTGATTTCCCATCCAAACCTTCCGACTTGGCGGCTTCTTCTTGTTCAACTGCTTCCTAACCTTCTCAACTTCATCCATGATTTTCTCCAGTTCAATTTCGGGAGGCATACGTATCCGTAGCGTCTCGTAGTCAGATGGAAGTTTTGGGTCTTTCTTTTTTTGCATCGCTCTAAGTTTGACACCAAATAGTTTGTAGCACAAGATTCTTGTAGCACAATTTATCAAGAACGAAAGATCCGTATTTCGGACAAAATTATTGTGGATTGAAAATGAGGCGCCAATGAAGTTGGCCTGAATTGTGCGGCGACACTGGATTGAGGTAAATATGAGATCAAAGGAACTAAAAATCGCGGGCGAAAAGAAAGAGGCTGTTCTTGTCGCTGGTGGTTCTGGTTTTAAGGTCTATTCTGTGTCTGGATTAAATGGCTGGGCATTGGCTCTTGGTCGAAACATTTCTTTCATTGAAGAAAAGACCCCGGCAGCTCAAGTCGTCGCGAACTACGTCAACTTAAAATACCAGCCGATCAACTCACAGGAAGCCATCAAAGCTGAATTTAATCAGCTCATTGATGGCCTTCAAAATAGAGATCTCGACAACAATCTTTAGTTAAGGCTTCTTTTCTTCTATAAGTTCAAACTTCGGCAGTTCACTTACAATTCGATTTGTTTCAAGGCTTACGCGAACAATTCTTTTCACAAGATCTACAATGTATCTAGGGTCGTCAGACCACTCATTGGGATCATTCTTGATTCCGCTATCTCTGTCTGTTGTAACTGCGTATCTCTCCATTATCCATTCAATTGCAGGCTTACCATTGACCACGTATTCGTATGCCGACTCAGGGATGCCCTTTAGGGTAACGAACTGATTGAAGATGATCGTTGTTCTATCTTCTTCCTTTTTGGCTTTAGGGAACTTCATCCCAGCCTCATTGACTCGATAAAGCTCTTTGGCCTTTTTGGGTGCGCCCTCTTTAATCTCTTCTGTGAGGTTGAATGGCTCAATAGATTCGTAGTTTAGATGTACTTCGGCAAGCTCTCGACCCTTTTTGCTGTAACCCCAAAAGTCTTTTGCAAAAGGAATACGAGGCAACATCTTCTTCAAATCGTTTTGATACTTACTTCTGTAGATCGGCGAGTGAAGGAGTCCATAGATGTAATAGAAGATTTCTTCTTTGGACACTTTCTTGTCGCTATAAGCCGCTTGAAACTTCGTAAGCGCAAAATCTGTAATAGCATGTCGCTTTATGTATCCATCCTCATCTGTGATCAATGAATCACTGAACATATCTGCTGTTTCGTGTTCTTCAGCCTGCTCATAGAAGTAAAGTGGAAAGCATTGTCCGTTAGCCAGCAATTGAACATCTGGTACTCGCTTAGATATAAGAAGAGAAAATGGCTTGGTAATTCCTAACCCAGTTACGCTAAAAACAATGTTGCTATGTCGAGGTGTTGGAAAGAGCTTTGGAATCCTATAGGTCATATCGTTAAAGTGCTTATTCATGTATAAATTTGTCGCACAGTACGGCCGATAAGTGCTAGTAAACACAGATTCTTCTTGGTAACTGAATTTCCGAAACCTACCTAGGTCAGCTTTCAAACTACGATTCCAGCTAATTTTTTGGGGATCATTGTTAACGAACTCATCGACATCAATACCTGCATTTTGAGTTCGAGATATGCTTTCAAAGCGACTTACTTCTGAATTATAGAAGGCAATCATTCTGCTCATAACTGAACCTAATTCTTTGGCTGAAAAGTTATAGCACCAAGAGTCTCGATTCGTCTTAACTCCCGCGGAGTAGATACCAAAGACCGATCGAGCACTACCCTCCGTCTTTTCTCCAATCGATAAAAATGTTTCAAACTCAGGCGTGCGCTGGTTTATCCAGTCGCCATCCTGATTTGGCTGAATTTTTACCCAAGGAATGGTCCGAATGCTCTTGAAGCTTGATACAATTTTTAGCTTTTCAGATTGGGAAAGATAGTCCCCAATGTCGTAATAAAAAATCTCACCTGATTTATTGTTAGATCTCGACTTTAATAGAAGTGTTATCGCAACTGGAGTTCGTGAGCCCTCTCCAAAAACATTCCCTTTCTCTTTGCGGCGTTCTTCACCTGAGGCTCTTGCGTTTCCTCTAAGATTAAAGCAGTAAATCTTTGAAAACTCTTTACCGAGGCACTTTCTTAACCCGTCAGCGGCATTGCTGTCGATGAATGAACCATTGGTAACGAATCCAATTACACCCTCGTCGGCTATCCGTTCAGATGCCCATTTGATTCCCCGTATGTACGAATCATAAAGGCTATTCTTATTCGTTGCTTTTGATTCCTCTGCGTAGCTTTTTCGAATCTTTGAGTCTAACTCTGGATACTCGAGATTTTGATTGTTGTCGTTTGCATCAGTCTGTCCTACTGAGTATGGCGGATTACTTATAACAACGGAGATTTTCTTTTTCTTTTGACTCTCTACTCGACGATGAATCTCCGGCAAGGCCGCATCAAAGGAGCCCTGCATAGGGGCTTCAGTAAGTTGAAACGTATCTGCTAGTACTGCCCCCTCAAACGGCTTGTATTCTCCACCAGTCAGTTCGTGATAAGTCTCTTCTATGTTTACGGATGCAATATAGTAGGCAAGTAGCACGATCTCATTAGCGTGAATCTCACTCGCAAACTTTCTTTTGAGATCTTGGGGTTTGATGATTCCGCTTTGAAGAAGCCGAACTATGAACGTCCCAGTTCCGGTGAATGGGTCCAAGATGTGAACGCCTTCATCAGAAAGGCTCTTGCCGAACTCAGCTTGCATCACGTCTTCAACGCTTTGGATGATAAAATCGACCACTTCTATTGGGGTGTAGACAATGCCAAGACGCTCGGACATCTTCTTGAATGCGACGTTAAAGAATCGATCATAAAGTTCTTTGATCACGCGCTGTCGGGCTTCGGCGTTGTTGATACCGCGAACTCGCATTCTGACGCTGTCATAGAAGGACTTCAGCGTGGCCGCGTCCTCTTTCATGGTTCCCGCTTCAAATACCTTCAGAACTGATTGCATGGATTGAGATACGGGGTTCATTTCGGTGAACTTGTAATGCTCAAACAAGGCATCAAAGACCGGCTTTGTGATGAGCTGCTGTGAGAGCATCTCAATCGCATCGGTCTCAGAGATTGATGGATTTAAGTTCTTTCTGATTCCGTTTAAGAACTTTTCAAAAGTCTTCTTGGGTTTCGGGTCATCGGACTTGAGTAGCTTTTGAATCTGTTTTGTATGTTTCTCTGCGATCTTTGCGACGTCGGCGGCCCAGTTCTCCCAGTAAGGGCGGCTACCGCATTTCAGAACGATCTTTGCGTAGATTGCGTCCTTCCACTCTTCGATTTCTGGAAGATTAAAGGCTAGCTGCTGAGGTTGGTTACTTTTACCTTCACCGGCTTCCCTCTCGCCATTGCCAACACCGATCACTTGGATCATTGAAGACTTGTTTTTATTGAGATCAATCTTGTTAATCTCAGCATCGAACCTGTCGTCATGGGCTCTCAAGGCTTGGAGCACCTGCCAGACGACTTTGTACTTCTTGTTGTCTTTGAGTGCTTCATCAGGGGGCACACCTGCTGGAATACCGATTGGAAGAATGACATAACCGTACTTTTTTCCTTCGGCTTTACGCATGATGCGACCAACAGATTGAACCACATCAACCATTGAGTCTCGAGGGTTTAAGAAAAGAACTGCATCAAGAGCTGGAACATCGACCCCTTCTGATAGGCAACGAGCATTGGTTAGAATGCGGCAGGTATTTTCAGGAGCTTCTTCTTTTAACCAATCGAGTTTGGCATTTCGGTCAAGAACGTTAAAGGTTCCATCCACATGAGCCAGCTCACAGTTTAAGACATTATCAAGCTGAGGATTCTTTTTGATGTATTCCTGAACGACGTTCTGAAATACAGATGCGATTTGCTTTGAGTCTTTGATGGCTCTAGCAAAAGCAACAGCCCGCTTCATTGGCAGCCGATCTTCAACCTCAGCCTCCTCGCCAACAAATAGCTTTGATAAACCGTTCCAGCAGCCAATGATCTTTGCGATGTCTTCAAGTTGAATCTCTTGGTTTTCATCCGCAAATCGTTTCTGAAACTTCGGATCAATGATGCTCTCATCAATCGCAAGGACAAGAACCTTGTAATCTGTAAGAAGATGCTCACTGACAGCTTTACCAAATCCAAGTCGGTGAAACTCCGGCCCGTAAAGGGACACGTCGTCCATAGAGCAAAGCTCGGCCCCAGCCTCATCGGCCTTTGTTTTAGCTGCATCACCAAAAATTCTAGGTGTTGCAGTCATATAGATTCGCTTTTTGCCTTTGATGAATTTTTGCTCGTGAACCTTAACGAAGTGGGATTCTTCCTTATCTACTAAAGTCACACCTGTGGTTCGGTGAGCCTCGTCACAAATGATCAGGTCAAATTCTGGAAGTCCCTTCTTTTGAGCTTGGCTTACAACATCAATCGATTGATAAGTCGAGAAGATGACTGTCATCTTTTTATCTTTTTTGACTCGCTCTAGGCCCTTGATCAAAGAAGTTGCGTCTGTGGATGCCGGAATCGAAAGGTCATGCTTTGAAATGTCCTCGCTGTGTTTGCCGACTTTGCTATCAGAGCAAACCGCAAAAGCATGGAAGGGTGTTTCAGATTCAGCGCTCCACTCGCGAAGGGTCTGCGACAGCAAAGAGATCGATGGAACCAAGAATAAAATAAGGCCCTCTTTTTTTGTGACCTTCTCGGCAAGCTTAAGGGCGGTAAAGGTTTTACCAGTTCCGCAAGCCATGATGAGCTTGCCTCGGTCGCCCTCTTTGAATCCGGCAATGACTTTACCAATAGCTTCCTGCTGGTGAGGTCTCAGTTTTTTCTTTTCTTTCAAAGATAGCTTTTCAGGTTTGTCTAGGCTGAATTTTGACCAATCGATTGGGCTTTGCTCAAGCTCTCTCACATGAATGCGGCTAACTGGGATTGTTTGGCCTTGAAGGGACTTTTCAGCAGGCTCACTCCAGTTGTCTGATGTTGAAATGATGATCCTTCGAGCAAAGGACCTTTTCTTGCCATCAACTGTAAAGGTCTTACCTGATTCATTAAAGAATGAGTCGATGTCTTTTTTCTGAACCTGATAAGAAGCCGCGTAGAACTTGCATTGGATAGCCGTGAACTCGCCATCGAGCCCCTCAGCTACTAAATCGATACCGTAATCTTGGCCCGTCGTCTTGTGCGGCCACTCTCCCCAAAGATAAACCTTCTTGAACTGATCTTGATAAAGTGGGTCTAACTCGAGATAGCTTTTCATAAGCCGCTCGAAGCTTGTGCCTTTGTCGCGCTGATTTACTATACGGTCATTGTATTGCTCGAGTAGATCGTGGATGGAAGTGATTTTAGCCGATACCATGACTACCCCTTCTTACCTTTTTGGAACGTTTTGCAGTAATCATCTAAAATCGCCGCCGAAAGCGTGGAGACGGTGAGTCCGCGAGTTTTGGCCTCACGATTTAGGTAGGCTTTTGTGTCTTTCTTAACTCTCGTGGAGAGGGGGACGCGTTCGTCGGGACCGCCGACCAACTGGTCGAGGCTTTTGTAGGCACTGTTTTTCATCTAAAAATCCTCAAGCTATGAATTTTATAAATGATAGATGCAAAATGAATTTATAAAAATACAAAATGCATACAGACTGTATGTGGTCCAGCGTCATTGCCCTTCCCACCAAATAAATACCAAGTTAGTCTTGTTGGAAACATTCGACCGGCGGGATGCGTGAACTTAGATACTAAACAAAAAATTTGGCGCTATATGGATTTTGGAAGATTCATCTCTTTGCTAGTTAATGAGTCCCTTTATTTTCCATGTGCCATGGACTTTCATGACCCATTCGAGGGTCATATTCCTATCAGCCATGCCAAAGCAATGAAGTCGATAACAGAAAATGTCTTCGGATCAATAATGCAGAACATAGGGACCAAAGTTAAAGGAATGACTTTGCCTGATTATGGTAGCCTTCATTCCTACGCCACAGATGAAGTAAAGAAAAAGACCGGCATAAGTTGTTGGCACATGAATAACTACGAATCAGAAGCTATGTGGAAGCTCTATGCCGATAGGGGAATAGCTGTTGAATCAACCATCGGACAACTTCAAAGTTCATTGCCTAGCGATGTTAATGGAAACCGTATCTACGTTTACAATGTTCGGTATGAAGACTTCGACTTGGCTGAGATTGAAAAGGGGCATCAGCACTATATCTTAGCCATAAAAAGAAAGTCATTTGAACATGAGCGAGAGCTACGAGCCAGCATCACTCTGCCAGTCGATGGGCAGGGTCTATACGTCAAGTGTGACCTAAGCACCTTGATCACCAAGATCCATATTTCTCCGCTTGCTCCCGCACATTTGAGAGCTGATCTTGAGAACCTTTGCAAAGGCCTGGTAAAGCCACTTAATAAGCCGGTGTCGAGATCTGCTCTGTACGACCCGCCAAAACTATCTTTTAAGCCACTTTGAACTTGACTTTTTAAACAATTTTTGCTATAGTGTGTCATGTGGTAAGTCGAAAGCTTGCTGCAAATCTATTCAATAACTTGGCCGAAAGCCAGGTTCATTAAGGCCCGAAAGGCGAGGAGAAAATATGGCGGATTCCGCATTTAATAACTTTACACTTCAGCGTTTGGTTGAGCTTGGTTCTCAAGACTCAGATCTCTTAATTGGTCTCGAGATCGAGAGAGCAAAGCACGATTTCCCGATGATCCTAGAAAAGCGAGAGGACTCACTAGTCGGCCGAGGTCATCATGAAAGTTACCACCTCTATGTACCTACTGGTCAGATAATTTGCTTTCTATGGGACGAAGATCACGATGAACGTGTTTTCCTGGCAGCTTCCCAAATTCTTCGTAAGCTCAACGATAATGGTAAAAATCTGGTCCTAATGTTCGCAGAGAGAAAAGCCAGTTTGACTGTCGTGACTACAAATCAAAATGCCAAGCGCTCACTTGAAATGAACCTTGGAAAGGATGTTGATCCTGGCGGAGATGTTTGGTCGGTTCAAATCTCAACATCTGGTCCCGAGCTTGCTGAATCTGGTATAATTAACACTAGTGCAGAAGCCTCATGGCCCTACCTGAGAAATTTACTCGATACTCGTAATGCATTAACAGATGTTTGGAAATGCCTTGAACTTCGGGACCTCGAGGTAGCCGCTCGCAAAAAACTTAAAAAATAATCTCATTTTCAGTCCGGTGGACACCCTATCCACCGGACATTTATTTTCTTAAATTGTGGCCGTCAGTTCTTTAGCTTTTGCAAAAACCCCTAAAAGCTTATCTCCCGATTTTTTAATCGCATCGACGAGCTTTTCAAGATTACTGAGCACCTTAATCCGAGCTTCTCTTGAAAGGTTGCTAATGCCCCTAACTTCTTCACGAAGTAAATGGTCCGGTTCATCCGCCTTTGCGGCCTTCTGGCAGAGCCGGTTTGTAACCACAATCTGCCATTTTCCATTTAGTTTCTGCCAGCTCAACCACATTTCGTCATAACAAGGACCAGACGTAGGCAAGTCTCTACCTGGAAAAAGGCCTTGAGCGTACGCCAAGGGCACATCTATTCGGCTTATTAGCGCGTCTGCCGGAACACCAAGATTGAGTGTGAGAAGTTTTGATTCGAAGTCACGAAGAGTCTGATTTGCTTCTTCAGTGGCTTCATTGATCTGCTTAGATAAAGCAGTAAGATCTGAAAGTGGAACCATAAGGATACCTCCTATTATTTGGGCGACAGCCCAGTTAAGTTTCGTCTCTTCCGAGACATTTGATAATCAGCTTCCGCCGATTGCTGCTAAAATATGAAACTTATGGCGTTTATGTCAAGATCGGGGTACCGCATATAG
>JAHRXB010000046.1 GCA_019104905.1 Bdellovibrio sp. | reverse complement strand
GAGGATGCCAACTTTGAGAATCGTGGAGAGCTTCTTTTAACTCATCTTCACGAAGGTATTGATATGCAGCCCGACTTTATGAGTGAGACGTTGAAGAATGTCTTCAGGATGTGGAAGCGCCCAGTCAATATTGCAACGGTCATGGATGAAACTCCGCAGCTTTTTAGATTTGATGGGAAGGAGTATACTCAGCACAAGCTAGGCCAAGAGCCGAGCCCGAATCCCGCAAATGAAGAAAAGCAAGGGACATGAAGAATACTCGTTTAGTTTACAGTACTGACCCCAAAGACAACATTCGCTGCCCTCAGTGTAAAGAGCTGAAAGGGGAATGCCAGTGTCGTCCCCAAGACAGCATGGAGGTAGCGCAGTTTACAGTGGTGTTTCGTTTAGAGAAAGGCGGGCGCGGCGGAAAAACCGTCACAGTTATGGATGGTTTCCCTCGCAATGAGGACTATTTAAAGACACTGGCGAAAGAGCTCAAAGCAAAATGTGGCGTGGGTGGGACTCACACTTTATCCGACAAAAGTGGTATAATTGAAATACAAGGTGACAAAAGGGATCAACTTAAGAAGATACTTGAGGGTAAGAAGATCAAGTACAAAGGTGTATAAATCTGGACCCACTAGATCTTGAATTTTAAAGATGATCGCGAGATGCTACAAAATATGAATATGTTTACTACGACCAATCCCTTAAGAGGTGCGGACTTGGCTGCCAAAAAGATTGTTATCGTTGATGACTATGAAGAAAGCTGCAAGCTTCTGGCGGAAATCCTAGGCTCAACCTACGAATGCTCGTACACCTCAGACAGTTCAGCTGCCGTGAAGCTTATTAATGATAAAAGACCGGATTTGATTTTGCTGGATTATAAAATGCCGGGAGTCATGGGCGTGGATGTCTGTCGTATGGTTCGCGAAAGTGAATCAACGAAAAACACACCGATTATTTTTGTGTCGGGTGCCGCGACGATTGATGAAAGAATCAAAGCCTTTGAGACGGGTGCGGATGACTTTATTTCTAAGCCGTTCCACGTGAAAGAGTTGGTTTTGAGAATCAAAGCTCGTCTTTCTGATAAAGAGCCGGAAATGGCTTCCGAGTTGATTGCGGCAAATCTGCGCATGAACCTTCTTTCGCGACAAGTTTTTGTTGATAATGAAGAAGTTGGTTTAACGCCGAAACAGTTTGATATTTTGAAGCTGCTTGTGGCAGCTAAAAATAATCTTGTGACTCGTGAGAAATGTTTGACGGAAATTTGGGGTGATACCGAAGTGACGTCCCGAAACGTAGACTCGCAGATCAACTATCTCAAACGCAAAATTCAGAAATTCAATGGCCGCATCGTTGCGGTGCCATCCTTGGGCTATCGTTTAGAAGTTCAAGATTAATAAAAACCCGGCCAGCTGCCGGGTTTTTTCTTTTCCCAACGTTTTAAGTTTTCTTTAGGACCAAGGTCCAGAGCGCGCATATAAAGAAAGCTCCCGTCAGCACCGATAAGTAGGTGATGCGTTTTCTAGTCATTTTTCTATCTCTAAATCTTCTTTTTGCAGCACCTCTTTGTTGGGCGATCCCACCGGAAGTTCTGTGTAATCAGGATCTTTTGGAAGATCTTGAAGGGTTTCAGAAGGACAAGATTCAAGAGGTCTGTTCGCAGGCGGGTCAGTACGAAGACTCTTTGCTTCCAGATCAAAATGCCACGACGTCGGGAAAGTTCCGCGAAGGAAAAACGGCGACGTATGATTACGCGGACTTTTTTAAGAGCTTCACAAAGTCCCTAGGATCCATCCATCGCGGAGAGAAGTGTGAGCCGCAAAAAGACAGCGACACGCGTGTTGCTTATCCCAGCCTCAATCTTGAAAAGACAGCGGCCGGAACCATTCCCGTTTCCGTGGTCAGTGAAGAAGAGCTAAATAAGATTTTTGACGAGTTCTCCAAAGACCCGAAATATGCCTTTGATATCCCCGAAAACGGCTGTTGGGCCCGAGCTCATTTGATGGCTCGTGAGCTTGAGAAGCGCGGAATTCGCGTGGCGAAGATGTTTGTCGAGGGAACGTTGGTTGTGCAAACCAAAAAAGCTCTGAATGGTGAGGGTGTTGTTTGGACTTATCATGTCGCTCCGATGGTTGCTGTTCAGACGGCCAAGGGTGTGGAGATGAGGATCTTGGATCCCTCTTTATTTGAAAAACCAGTTCCTGTAAAAACCTGGACAGACAAAATGTTGCCAGCTCCCGAATTAAAGGAAGATGTGCAGATCTATGTCACAGATCGTTTTGTTTTAGATCCTCTTCGCGGGGAGAGCATGAAATCGATCAAAGAGGATCCTTCCCGAGGACGCTGGCATATGGCTGAGGTCGTGATGGCGGAACAAGAATTGGAAGAGCGCCGCATGGACTCGGAAGATCGTAAAGAGTGGCGTCAAAAAAAACTGATCCCCTCATTTGAGCAAGGAGCCTTTTCACAATGAAGCTCTTCTTAACTACCCTGGCATTTCTTCTTGGAAGTTCGGCGTTTGCAGAAGAGCCGACTGTAAAGCCACATTCCTTTATTGATGTGGTTTATAAAATTAAAACTCAGAATGGAAAATCGCTGATCACTTTTTATCGAGCACCCACGTTGTATGAGATTCCCGAGGTCAAAGACGTGACTTTGTTGAGAAAACTAGAAGCAAGTCAAAAAGATAAAAAGCCAATTCGGGTCACCGTGGACCCGTTGACACGTAAAATCCTGTCGATCAAAGCCCCTTAAGCGCGGGGCCCTTTCTTAGAGAAACTTTTGTGCGATTTTTTGTGTGAGCTCTTGCCGTGAGGGGGACCCTTCTTTTCGGGGCGGTTGCCCGCGCGAAAGCGGTTCTTGGCTTTGTTCTCAAGGCGTTGGCCTTCCAAGATGGCTTTGGCTTTTCCCGGGCTCAAGACCGCAGCCTTGGCAATAGCCTCCGAATGATAAGGATGATCGGTGACAAGCTCTACGGTCTGACGAGTGACTTTTTCTACGGCGAACATGAACGATCGTTCTTCCGCAGTACAGAAAGAAATGGACTGTCCCGAAGCTCCGGCGCGCGCCGTTCTTCCGATACGATGAACGTAACTTTCAGGAATATGCGGCATCTCCAGGTTGATCACGTGAGTGATGCCATCGATATCAATTCCGCGAGCGGCAATATCTGTTGCGACCAGAACGCGAACATCTCCGTTGCGGAAGTCTTCAAGGGCGCGCTGACGAGCGGACTGAGACTTGTCGCCATGAATGCCAGCGGCTTGGATGCCTGCTTTGACCAGCTTATCGACAACGCGGTTGGCTCCGTACTTCATTTGCACGAACACGAGAACCTTGTAAAGGTCGTTGTCTTTCAGAAGGTGAAGAAGAAGATCCAATTTATCTTTCTTTTCCACATACATGACTTTTTGTTCGACCTTTTCAGCCGTCGAAGAAGTGGGTGTCACTTCCACCTTTTTAGGACGAATTAAAATTGTTTCGGCCAGCTTTTGAATCTCTGGCGGCATTGTCGCAGAAAAGAAAAGATTGTGGCGACGTTTTGGCAAAAGAGGAAGGATGCGTTTAATGTCTTGCATGAATCCCATGTCCAGCATGCGATCAGCTTCATCCAAAACAAAGATATCAACCTTATCCAGGCGCAAAAATTTCTGTTGAAACAGATCCAAAAGCCGTCCCGGAGTCGCGACTAAAATATCCACGCCCTCTTGCAAGGCGCGCACTTGCGGGTTTTGCCCAACGCCGCCATAGATCACCGCATGTTTAAGCTTCAAGTGGCTGCCATAGGCCTTGATATTGTCATAAATTTGAATCGCGAGTTCTCGAGTCGGAGTCAAAATTAAGGCCCGAGGGCACTTGGGCTCGGGACGAGAGGTGTAGCGAGTCAGGTTTTGCAGAATGGGCAGCGAGAAGGCCGCTGTTTTTCCAGTTCCTGTTTGGGCAATACCAAGAAGATCTTGTCCCTCAAGAATAACAGGAATAGCTGCCAACTGAATGGGAGTTGGGGTTTCATATCCTGCTTCTTTTAACGAAAATTGAAGAGGGGCGATCAGGGGAAGGTCAGTGAATTTTGTCTTTGTCATCAACTGGGATTTGTAACAGGGTGGCAGAACTAGCGCAAGGCCGATTTCTTGAGCGCAGTTTTGAGCAATTTTTGCACGGCCCAGAGGATGTCTTTGTTGTAGCCGAAGATCTCTGGAACCCTCTTAACGTCCAACCACTCCACGCCTTTGTGGTAAGAGGCGTCCTCCACTTTATGAGGGGGGCTCCACTCTTGATCTAGAACTCCTACATAAAAGACTGTGCGACAGGCGTGGATATTGCCGTTCCAAAGAAAGTCATATTTACGCTCAAAGGCGGTTTCTTCCAAAATTCGTACTTTATAGCCAGTTTCTTCCAGGCATTCTCGCGCGGCGGCCTCGACCGAGGACTCGCCCTCTTCGATGCCCCCTCCGGGAACAAAGAAGTACGGCGTTTGGGATGTAGGATCCACGGCGTGAAATCCCAGAATTTTATTCTTATGAACAACAATCACCGAGGTGCGATCGCGAAAGATTTTTTGTGTTTTAGAGGCCTTGTGTTCTTCGCGGCGATTTTGGAAAAAACTTTGCAAAAGAGCGGCGCAGTCGGGGGCCAGGACTCCGGCGGTGACCTCCACCTGATGATTTAAGCGAGAGTCATTCAAAACATTATAGAGACTCTCAATAGCGCCCCCCTTGGGATCGGAAGCGCCATAGACCACGCGTTTTAGACGAGCTTGTTGAATGGCGCCCGCACACATCACGCAGGGTTCAAGGGTTACATACAGGGTGCAATCACTCAGGCGCCAGTTGTGTTTTTTCTGAGAGGCCTTATGAAGAGCAAACAGTTCCGCGTGACCCAGGGGAGTTTGTTGTCTTTCGCGAGTGTTGATCGCCCAAGACACCAATCCGTCAGGTCCTACGAGTAAAGCGGCGATCGGAACTTCATTCTTTTCGGCGGCTTTTTTGGCAAGGCGAAGGGCCTTGCCCATCCATTTCACATCTTCAGCAGAAAAACTCACTAGGACTCCTCAGAGATTCTTTCGCGAAGTTTGACAGGTTCGGAAGGTTTTTTCTTACGCATGCGAATGTTGAGCATCTCAACTCCGACTGAGAAGGCCATCGCGAAATAGACATAGCCTTTGGGGATATGCACTTCCAGGGATTCGACGATCAAAGTAAAACCAATCATCAACAAGAAGCTCAATGCCAAGATTTTCAAGGACGGGTGGGCGTCGACAAAATTGCTAATGGGTTTTGCGGCAAACATCATTACCAGTGTTGAGGCGATGACTGCGGCGACCATCACGGAAATTTCACTCACCATACCCACCGCTGTGATCACAGAGTCCAAAGAGAACACGATATCGAGCAAAAGAATTTGTACGATCACTGCGTTGAAAGAGTGGGCCACGTGTCCCGATTGGCTGCCTTCCACGCCTTCAAGTTTGTGATTGATCTCCATCGTACTTTTAACAATCAGGAAGAGACCTCCAAGAAGAAGGATCAGGTCGCGGCCGGAAATTTCCTGGTTGAACACCGAGAAAAGGGGTGCCGTCAGGCCAATAATCCACGACAAAGAGAGAAGCAGAAGGATGCGAGTCCCCACGGCCAAACCCAAACCGGTGATGCGGGCTTTGTCCTGCTGATCTTGCGGGAGCTTCCCGGCCAGGATCGAAATAAAGATGATATTGTCGATGCCGAGGACCAGCTCCAGAGCAAACAGGGTGGCAAAGGCGATCCAAATTTGAGGGTTTGTTAGCATTTCCATTGTAAAAACAACTCCTTAAGGGGGTGACCCAGTTATAAACTAATCTCACAGCCTTTCAATTTTGATTGCGATAAGATAATTCAACGCGTCAGGACCCCAAGGCTTGCCCCTTTTGTGCTGCTTTGTTATACACTTTCCTTCTTATTCCACTCAGAAGGGCAGGTGATTGTTGTGGCAATGGTAAAGATCAAAGACGGTGAGTCTTTTGAATCTGCGTTCAGAAAATTCAAAAAATCTTGCGAAAAAGCAGGAATTCTTTCTGAAGTTAAAAAACGCGAACACTTTGAAAAGCCCTCTGTAAGACTTAAAAAGAAGTCTATCGCAGCTCGTAAGCGCGCTGTGAAAAAATCTAGAAAAGGCTGGAACGACTAATTTTCCGATTTTACGGAATTTGGTTTTTATAAGAGGCGGCCTATGGTCGCCTCTGTTCTATGGAGGCTCTAATGGAAATCAGAGAAAAAATCACTGCGGATATCAAAGCCGCGATGATCGCTAAGGAATCAGTTAAGTTGGGAGCTCTTCGTATGCTCCAAGCAGCGATCAAAAATCGTGAAATCGAACTTCGTCCAAACGCCATCACTGGTGAAGAAGTTATGGGCGTCGTTAAGAAGCTTGTAAAACAAAGAAAAGAATCTATCGATCAATTCCAACAAGCGGGTCGTCAGGATCTTGTCGATCAAGAAACTGCGGAATTGAAAGTTCTAGAAGTTTATTTGCCAGCGCAAATGAGCCGTGAACAGATCGAAGCTCTCGTAACAGAAGTGATCGCAGCATTGGGCGCTAAAACCGTGAAGGACATGGGTCCTGTGATGAAAGAAGTCATCGCAAAATCCGGTGGTGCCGCAGACAACAAAGTAGTGAGCGAAGTTATTAAATCTAAACTTGCTTAAGAAGGGGCTCTGAGGGCCTTTTCCTTTTAAGTTGTCGGAAGGTGCATGAGATTTTCTCAAGACTTTATAGAGAGAGTATCCGAGGCCAATAACCTCGTCGACATCATCTCTCAATATACTCAGCTTAAACAAAGTGGTAGCGGCCTTATGGGCCGCTGTCCGTTTCCAGATCACGTCGAAAAAACGGCGTCGTTCTCGGTTTCCGAGACCAAGCAGGTCTATCACTGCTTCGGTTGCCACAAAAGTGGCAACTTATTTTCCTTTCTGCGTGATTACCAAGGCATGAGTTTTCCCGAGGCCGTGGAGTATCTTGCCAATCGTGCCAGCATTCCAATGCCCGCTCCTGAAAAAGAAGACGAGGCCCGAGATCAGGTGGCTGAAAAAAAGAAGCTTTTGTTAAAAGTAAATAAGCTTGCGGCGACTTACTTTTCAGAACAGCTTCAACGTGTTCCCCATGATCATCCCGTGCGTAAATACATTGCCAGCCGTGGACTTTCCGCCGAGGTGATTGAAACTTTCGGTATCGGTTATGCGGTGGCCGAGTGGGATGGGCTTGAAAGGCATTTGGCCTCCAAGCAGGTGCCGATGGCTTTGGCGGAAGAAGCCCGTTTGGTGAAGGCGCGCAATAATAAATCCGGATACTTTGATATTTTTCGCGACCGCCTGATGTTCCCGATCTTCTCGGCGATGGGAGAGCCCATTGCTTTTGGTGGACGATACCTAGAGAAGAAAGAAAACGAACCTAAATATTTAAACTCTCCTGAAACTCCCGTTTTTATTAAGGGCAAAGTCCTTTACGGTCTTTCGCAAACGGCGCGCTATATTCGCAGTGAGGATATGGCCCTGATTGTGGAAGGTTATATGGATCTGGTGTCGCTGTACCAGGCGGGCATTCGCAATGTCGTGGCCACCATGGGAACGGCGTTGACGCCCGATCATGGTAAGATGCTCAAGCGTATGACGAAAAACGTGGTCGCGCTTTTTGACGGCGACTCTGCCGGGATGGAGGCTGCCGAGCGTAGCTTGCCGATTTTATTGGCGGCGGATCTTTATCCGAAGGGACTGACTCTTCCAAACAATATGGACCCCGATGATTACGTCAAAAAATACGGGGCCGAAGCGCTGAAGGCGGAGCTTGAGAAAGCGCCGGATCTTTTTGTGATGATTTTGGCGCGTTGGATGGAGGGGTATCGGGGGGAGGCTTCTGAAAAAGTGAAGCTGGCAGATAAACTCAAGCCTCTTTTTGAGGTTGTTCCCGATCAGCGTCTGCGGGACCTTTATCTGGCCGAGGCGGCTCAAAAGATGAGCGTAACTCTTCCCTGGCTGCGTCAAGCTGTGGGGCTACAAAGTAGTGGGCCTGTATATTCACAAAATCGGCCTGCGATGAGTCGAACCATGCCCCAGGCTCAGGCGGCTAACCAAAAGCCCCCTGAAGAGGTGTCTCAACCTT
>JAHRXB010000019.1 GCA_019104905.1 Bdellovibrio sp. | reverse complement strand
CCACCACCCCCTGAAGATAGGGAGGTAGATTTTGACTCGAACTGAGATAGATAAGTTCCTGTACGGGCTTATTATTCATATAAAGATCTATTGCAAAGCTGAAGCCCAAACCTCAACTCAACCCTGGCGCTTCCGGCTGTCAAGCTCGTGGACAGTCGCACATAAAACTTTAAACAACATTGCTAAATTACTGATTTACCAAGTGAAAAATACAAATCACTATCAACTCAATATTTTACCAAGGAGAACTCATGAAAACTCTTATGATCGCGCTCGTGGCCTGTTTGGCTTTCACATCTTTAGCTTTTGCCGAAGAGACGATGGGCCAAAAGACCGAGAAGACTCTAGAGACCGGCAAAGAAAAAGCCAAAGAACTGGCCTCTGAAGCTAAAGTCGAAACCAAGAAAGCCGCCCGAAAAACAAAACGCATGGCTAAAAAAAGCATGCATCGCGTGGAAGAGGCGACCTGCATGGAGGGCGACGCCGCCTGTGCCGCGAAAAAAATGAAAAATCGCATGGAAGAAGGGAAAGACACCACGGTCGACAAAATGAAAGACGTCAAAGACGAAATGTCGAAATAACTTTGCCCGGTGCCTGGACCCCAGGCACCCCTGTTCTTACATCCTCTCAACGGCAACGAAGAGCGATCTCCCGCAGCTCTGACAAATCGTCACAGTCAAAACGCGAAATTCGACTGCAGACATAATCTATGCAAGACACGTCGTAAAGGCCTCGACACATATCCGTGACTTCGAACACCTCGACCTTTTCATCACAAGCAAATCGACTCACACGACTGCAGATACTGCGCACGCAATCGCCATTCACATTGCGACATGCCTCCGACACCTCCAGCATATCCTCCCGATCATCGCATTCAAATCGACTCATCTGGGCACAAACCGCATCAATGCATCGACTGGGAGATCCGCCGGGAGAACACTGCGGAGGTCGAGGCGAGGGACGAGGCGGCGTATTGGGAGGTGGCGCATTTTCAGGAGGGTCCGGCAAGGGTCGTGGACGCGGCTGAGCCAAATTAAGATAGTAGGCATCGACCAACTGCTGAAGCCTTTGCGAAGAAGCCACCGCAAAACTATCGATTGAAATCAACAACGACAGAATAAAGAAAATCGAAATCGCCAGACGCATAAAACCTCCCCCTTCATGCTCAGGGAGATCTCAAAGCAAGCTCAAGGCTTTCCCAAAGAAAGAGACAAAATACATCCCACACTTTTCTTTGTCTGAACCTTGGCTGAATTTTGTCAAATGAGCTTTATGGCCGCCAGTGTGACGTTTTGGACTGGAGAATGTCTTAGGAAAATTCCATAAAAAAAGGGAACTCTGAAGAGTTCCCTTTTTTGAGAGGACTATGAGGTTCCTCAATTAGTAAGCAACGTGGTGATTGACAGCCTCATGAAGACGAGGATCTTTCAATGGAACCAAGCTGTGCTTGCTCCAGAAAGACATGATCGTCAGCAAGAAGACCCCTGCGAAACCAGCAAAGATACCGATCTCCCAGAATCCGAAAGTCACATGACCATCGAAGAAGTTAGGGTAAACCATCCAGTAGATGTCCACGTACTGCATAACCAAAACAAGAGCCGACACCAACAAAACGTGGTTGTCATTTCTCTTCGCACCACGAGGAAGAAGAGCCAAGAAAGGCACAACGAAGCGGAAGATCAAAAGGGCCATAGAAACACCCATCCAGCCGCCTTGTGCTCTCATGATGTAGTATTCAGTCTCTTCTGGTAAGTTAGCGTACCAAATCAACATGAACTGAGAGAACGCAATGTAAGCCCAGAAAATAGAGAAGCCCTTTAGGTACTTCACGACGTCATGCTGATGTTCTTCAGTCACATAACCTTTTACATAGCCATGACGTTTCATCAGAACAACAACAATCGCCAAGAAAGCCATACCCGCTTGGAACATGCCCGAGAAAGTATAGATCCCGAAAATTGTTGAGTACCAAGTTGGCAACAAAGACATCAACAAGTCCACGCTGAAGAAAGAGAAGGCCAAAGCAAAGAACACCAAGAAGCCTACAGCCGGAGATACGTTTTTATGTGTCAAATTCGCATCACCCGTTTGATCTTGCTTCAAAGAGTTGCCGACCATCACATATTTGAAGAGCATACAGCCGACAGCAAAGATGAACAGACGTACAACAAAGAAGCCGGTGTTCAGGTATCCTGTTTTAGCGGCAATAACAGCATTGTTCGCCACAGTCTCTGAATTCGCCCAAGGATAAAGATGTTTGAAGCCTACCAAAAGGATCAAACCGCCCACGAGGATTCCAGGAATGAAAGCCGTTGTTGCTTCCGCATAACGACGGATAGAAACAGACCAGCCCGCTTTTGATACATTATTGAGTGCAATCCAGAAAAGCCCGCTCACACCCATGGCAGAGAAGAAAAAGAAAGCCACCAAATAAGAAGTCCAAAGACGCTCTTGGTTCTTCATCAATCCGACAACAAAAGTCAAAAGACCGATGGCGATCAAGGCGAAACTCAAAGTTTTGAGTTTCGCAGGAGCTTCAAATTTAGATACATGTAGATTTACGTGATTATGTTCGCCCATTCTAAAACCTACTTCGATTGCTTCTCAAGGAAGCGAATGTAGTTAACAACTTGCCAACGATACTTTTGAGGAATGTGAGAAGCGTAAGGCCCCATCACACCCTGCCCCATCGTGATCACATGATAAAGGTGCCCATCTGTCCATGCCTTCACCTTGTCACTCACCACTGGAGGTGGCTTCAAAGCCATTTTATCGGTCAAAGTCGCTTTCGCAGCAACCCCGCCCTCACCTTTGTAACCATGGCAAAGAGCACAGTTTGTTTCGTAGAATTTTTGACCTACGATCAAAGTGTCTTCATCCACTTTACCAGCAAGAGGATTTTTCAAATTCTTAGATGCGGCCTCCACATCAGTTCCGTATTTGTAGGGCTCAAAACCCACTGGAACTGTGTTTTCTGGAGGAACTCTCATTCCTCTGTGGAAAGGAGAGCTTTCATCATACTCCTGCGCCTTGATTGCAGGAGATTCCATCATGTCTTGGATAACTTCAATGTTGGGCTTATTGCCGCTAGGACCACAGCTGGACAAGGCCAAAACTGTTAAGCCTGCTGCTGCAACACCCATGGATAAGTTCACGAGGCTTCTCATTTAGTACTCCGTCTTTTTCACTTCAGTTGCGCCCATCTCTTTGAACATCTTCTCAATTTTGGATTCATCATACCCAACATCATTGAAAGGAATGAAAATCGCAAACTTGTGACAGCTAAGATCTGGATCAATATTGGGAGGATCAATGCGTGGAATTTTACACGCATAGAACAACGCCGCTACCGAGCAAAGAGCCGCAAACAAGATCGTCAATTCGAAGATAATAGGAATAAACGCAGGCAATGAGAAGAACGGCTTACCACCGACATTCACCGCCCAGTCCACTGCAGAAGTCCACCAGGTCAAAAGAAGACCCAGGATCATTCCCACAAAGCCCGACACGAACGTGACATAAGGGATCCATGATCTTTTAATGCCACAAGCTTCTTCCATTCCATGAACCGGATAAGCAGAGATGGCTTCAAATTTTGTAAAACCCGCTTCGCGTGTTTTACGAGCCGCCTTAAGAATGAGATGCTCGTCAGTCCAGATACCAGCGATACCTTTAGTATATTGAGCCATTAGTGGTGCCCTCCTTTTTCGTCGTAACCCACATGCAATACGGGCTTCACTTCCGCGATGGAGATCGCAGGGAACAAGCGCAAATACAACAAGAACAAGGTCAAGAACATACCGAAGGATCCAACCAGAACCCCAGTATCAAACCATGACCACGCATACATACCCCAGCTTGATGGCAAGAAGTCGCGATGCAAAGAAGTCACTGTGATCACGAAACGCTCAAACCACATACCGATGTTCACGAAGATGGAAACAACGAACATCACAGGGATTGAACGACGCATTTTCTTGAACCAGAACAACTGAGGAATCAAAACGTTACATGACACCATTGTCCAGTACGCCCAGCCGTAAGGACCGAAAGCACGGTTGATGAACACGAAACGCTCGTATTGGTTACCAGAGTACCAAGCAATGAAGAACTCAGACGCGTAAGCATAACCAACCAACATACCTGTGGTCATGATGATCTTATTCATCACTTCCATATGATCCAAAGTGACGTAGTTCTTGAATTCAGGGAATCCGATACGCACCAATGTCATCAAAGTCACAACCATCGCAAAACCAGAGAAGATCGCTCCGGCAACGAAGTATGGAGGGAAGATCGTCGTATGCCAACCTGGCAAGTTAGAAACCGCGAAGTCGAAGGAGACGATTGTATGAACCGACAAAACAAGTGGAGTCGAAAGACCCGCCAAGATCAAGTAAACCATCTCATAGTGGCTCCAGTTCTTAGCAGTTCCACGCCATCCCAAAGAAAGAGCGCCATAAACCTTACGACGAAGTGCATTTTTAGCACGGTCTTTAATCGTCGCGAAGTCAGGAACCAAACCGATGTACCAGAAAACCATTGATACAGTCGCGTAAGTAGAAACTGCGAACACGTCCCAAAGAAGTGGCGAACGGAAGTTCACCCACAAAGGTCCACGTTGATTTGGATATGGGAACAACCAGTAATCAAGCCACGGACGACCTGTATGAAGCAACGGGAACAAGCCCGCGGTCATAACCGCGAAGACCGTCATCGCTTCCGCCGTACGCGCAACCGAAGTTCTCCACTTTTGACGGAACAAGAACAGAACCGCCGAGATCAGGGTGCCGGCGTGACCGATACCGATCCAGAATACGAAAGTTACGATCATCGTACCCCAGAAAACCGGACTGTTAACTCCGAGAAGACCGATACCGATGCCGACAACCGCAGCAAGAATTCCGATGTAGAACAACAACAACGTTTTTGCACCTAAGAAAAGACCGATCCAACCTCGAGAGGGGAATCTTTCTACCGGTGCACAGATATCGTCAGTCACATCCTTTAAGGACTTATTTCCAAGGACTAATGGGCTACGCTTAATCATGAGTGCTCACCTTGTTTTGCAGTACCGTGACCTTTTTGGTCACCAGTTGATTCTTTATCATTGTTACGAATTTTCGAGAGGTAGCGAACCGATGGTTTTGCATGCCACTCTTCCAAAAGGGCGTATCCACGCTCTTCTGTCTTAAAGATCTTAGCAACCTGGCTGTTAGCATCGTTCAGATCACCGAACATGATCGCCCCTGCTGGGCACGATGTCTGACAAGCTGTCTTCACGTCGCCATCTTTCAATGGACGTTTTTCATTACGGGCTGTTGTTTTTGCATCCTGAATTCTTTGAACACAGAATGTACATTTCTCCATCACCCCGCGCACGCGAACACCAACGGAAGGATTCAAAGCCATGTTCAAAGGCTTCTCAATCAACTTCGCATAGTTGAACCAGTTAAAGCGACGAACTTTGTAAGGACAGTTATTCGCGCAGTAACGAGTTCCCACACAACGGTTGTAAACCATGTCATTGAGACCTTCATCAGAGTGAACAGTCGCAAGAACCGGACATACCGTTTCACATGGAGCATTATCACAGTGTTGACACATCACTGGTTGGAAAACCGCTTCCGCATCCGCAGGATTGCCCGTGTAATAACGGTCAATACGGATCCAGTGCATTTCACGACCTTCGATCACGTACTGTTTACCAACAACTGAAATATTATTTTCAGATTGGCAGGCAACGACACATGAAGAACAGCCAGTACAAGAGTTCAAATCAACAGCCATGCCCCACTTGTGACCACTGTATTCGTGGCCAGACCAAATAGACCAAGTATGGTGCTTATGGATTCCTGCATCTTTTTTCTTATTATAGTCTTTCAAAGTCGCTTCTGCGACGATGCTACGACCTTCCATAGAGTGATGCCCTTGCGTGATCGCAAGTTCATACTTCTTATGAAGCTTCGTGAAGGTTGCAGTTTGACCCGAGAATACCATCTTGCCGTCTTTAGCCATCGCCAAAGCAAACGCATTTTTACCGATACCGTTTCCAACTTTACCCGCATGAGTACGCCCGAAACCTACAGCAATCGCCAAAACATCATCATGAAGACCTGGTTGGATATGAACGGGAAGTTCAATTTTCTTTCCACCCACTGTCAACTCAACGACAGACGCCTGTTTCAAGTTGTGTTTTTCAGCTGTCGCCAAAGACACCATGATGTAGTTATCCCAAACAATTTTTGTAATAGGATCTGGAACTTCATGAAGCCATGAAACGTTATTCAAAGAGCCATCGCCCATTTGCGATGTTGGGTAAAGAACAAGTTCAAATCCCTCTTTCGCAGCCGCAGGCTTAATAGAAGTGAATGCATCCACTTTGAATGAACGAGCGGACGAACCCTTACTCAACTCTCCAGCAAAACCTTTTTGCAAAGTCTCTTGCCAGAAATCGTCAAAGTCTTTTCCTTTACCCACTTTAGGGTAAACGTCTGACTTCCAGAAAACTCTCAAGTAGTCATAGAAAGTCTCATAGTCTCTTAGACGAGCCGGGCCTACATTCGCCATGTATCCCCAAGTCATCAAAGAAAGCTGGAAAGAACGAGTGTCGTACATTGGGCGGATCGCAGGTTGGCAGATTGTGTACACGCCACTTGCCAATTCTGCATCACTCCAAGACTCTAGCGCATGATTGTCTGGAGTCACAAAATCTGCATAGACACCAGTTTCGTCGATACGATCGCCTGTGTAGACAACCATTTCCACTTTCTTAACAGCGTCAGCAAAGCCCATTTCCTCAGGCAATACGAAAGCAGGGTTGACTCTGTGGATGATCAAAGACTTCACTTTGCCATCCTTCATGTCTTGAATAAGAGATGTCATTTCAGAGTAAGAGGCTTTCAAACCAGGGTTTCCACCCTTCGCATCAACCGTCTTGCCTTCGTTCTCTAAAACAGAGTTCAAGAAGTTCACGGCCACTTGAAGTTCTTTGGACTTTTCAGTCAAAGTCTGCAAGCCACCAGCAACAACCAAAGACTCACCTTTATTGGCCAGAAGATCTGCAGCGACTTTCGCAAACAACTCTGGCTCGATTCCCAATTTCTTGGCTGTGTCAGCAAAAGGCGCCAACGCAGACTTCACTGCTGCATTTCCAGCGTAGGAAGAAGCCCCTTTTTTCACGATGATTTCATGAAGAAGGCCCATCACAACATCAAGCTGTTGAGAAGGTTTGATTTTGAAGCGGATATCCGCATTTGCACCAGTCAAAGAATAGTTGGAGTCAAAAGACACCATACGATTCATGTTCTTGATGTCTTTTCTGCCGTTCGCAAACTGATTTGTGAAGGCTGTCGGAGAAATCCAAGTACCCAAGAAATCCGCATCAACTGATACGATCATTTTAGCTTTATCGAAACGATAAGCAGGAACGACGTCATCGCCGTAAGCCGCTTTTTGCCCTTCACGAACTTCTTCGTGCGCAAAGGCTTCCCACATCACGTGTTGAGCTTTGAAACCTTGAGAGAAATCGCCGATCACAGCGCGTGTTGCCGGAGACGAAATCGCTCCCGTCAAAACAACAACGCCACCTTTTTTAAGTTGATCAACGACTTTTTTATCAAGCTCTTCCCACTTGACGTCGACCAACTGACTGTTGGTCTTTTTCTCATTGAAAAGATTGCGTTTAGGCCCCTGAAGTCTTTCAGGATCATACATATTAAGTAAAGAAGCCTGAGAACGGATGCTCAAACCGCTCATGCTGAACGGATGACCCGGATTTGCTTCGATCTTAATGGGGCGACCTTCTCTGGTTTTTACGAGAACGCCCAATCCTTCTGAACCGTCAAAGTAGGCAGAAGAATAGTAGTTCGCAATACCCAAAGTCACTTCTTCAGGCTGCTTGTTATAAGGGACAATTTTTTGTACGGGACGACGGATACAGCCCGCACTTGCCATAGCAATGGAGGCCCCCATCAGTTTCAGGAACTCACGACGAGCCCAACCATCTTCACCGTCTTTTTCACGAAGCGGAGAAGATTGAAACTCGGTTTCAGCCATTTTCATGAACTCAGGATCATTCTTCCATTGTTCTAGGCTCAACCAATACTTATTATCGCGCTCAATCGTTGGACGAAGCGCTTTTTTCATTTCCAATTCATTATCATGATGCATTTCAGACATGGTACCTTCCGAAATCCTTAGTAGTGACAAGTTGAACAGTTGAGAGGTGCTTTATTCTCTGGCTGACGATGACAGTTCACACACCAACCCATGGAAAGATCAGAGAACTGCTGAACCTTGGTCATTGTCTCGATCGGACCGTGACATGTTTGGCAGTTCACACCTTTAGCAATATGGGCGTTGTGATTGAAGTGAACAAAGTCTGGAAGCATGTGAACGCGAGTCCATTCAATGGAGGCTCCGCTATCATAAGCCTCACGAAGCTTTTGAATATTGGGCTTATCTGTTCCCACCTGAAGGTGACAGTTCATGCACGTTGAAAGTGCAGGAATATTTGCGTGCTTCGTTCTTTCCACCTGATTGTGGCAGTACTGACACTGCATTTTGTGTGTTCCCACATGCAGGGAATGGTCAAAAGGAATTGGCTGCTCTGGAGCATATCCCTTATTGTAACCAAACCCAGGCTGAAATTTGCAGCCTGTGAGAAGTGTTGAAACCATGAGCGCGCCTAAAAACGCCAATGCGCTCGCCGCCGATCTGTTGAATACCCGATGCATAATCATCCTTCGCTAACTCACTACGGTGTGGGCCAAAGACAAACGAATGCTGTCCTAATTTTAGTTTGCACCTATTTAATGGTGGAAAAGTTCTGTTGTCCATCATCTTTTTGCAAACATAATGAAAAAGAAGGACTCCCACACATTTTCAGCACACTAACTCAGCAACACCCGATCTCTTCAACCCGTTGTTACTTTAACCTTTACGTTTTCCTGCTCTAATCATACTGACGTAGATCACCATCAAGATATGTGCTGCCACAAAAGCAGACACGTACTCAACCCCCCCGGCCCCAAAGCCGTAAGAATGAAGCCCCGCACCAAGAACGAAGTTCACTCCATACCAAGCCATGATCACTAAAGAGAACGTGATAATCGCCGTCACTACCATTCCAAAATGTTTGATCATACCCGCATAGCGCGCATGAAGAACCGCCAAGTACCCAAGAAGCGCAATCAACGCCCAAGTCTCTTTTGGGTCCCAGCCCCAGAAACGACCCCATGAATAATCAGCCCAGATACCACCCAGGATAATCCCCGGAGCCAAGAAGGCGACACCAATTTGCATAGAACGATAGATCCCCATCACCACTGCTTTGATCTTTTCGTGATGTTTTTCCTCGCCGCGCAAATAATAGATTAAACCAATATCACCCAAACCAAACGCCAAGAAGAAAGCCGCATAACTAATAGTGATGGTCATTACGTGAATGGTCAGCCAATAGTTGCTACGCAAAACCGGCTCTAAAGGCTGTAGAGTCGGGTCTAAAACTGCTGGAGCAAAATCGGCGATCACAAGACCGAAGGCGGCAACCAAAGTCCCTGCCACCAAAATAAGACGGAATTTGTAGATGATCTCTAAAATCGCCGCAAAAAGGACCACGCCCCAAGAAACCCACACCACCGTTTCATACATATTCGAAACGGGCGCTCGATCCATGATGTACATACGCACACCAAAGCCATAGGTGTTCAAAACAAAACCAATCGCCAGAAAGACCCAGGCGATTTTCATCAAGGACTCTTTACTTAAAGTCCACACCAACAACAAAACGATGAAGGCCAGGAAGTAAAAGATATAAGCCCAACGGAACGGATGGAAGCTATTATAATGAACCTCGGCGGAAATCGTTCCACTGTGTTCATAAAGTCCCGGATTGACTGCGCGCGCAGACTCTTCAAAGCCTTTAACGGCATTATCAAGATCTACGGCTGTTTGCGAAGTGCTTTCATTCTTTGCCATCGCCCCGATGTGGTTCACAAAGGCTTTGGTCATCGCCAGGAATTTTTCTTGCTGAGCTGGCTCTAAATCAGCGACTGCCACCCAAGAATTTCCCTCTTTAGGCGGAACCAATTTCAACATCCGGCCTGCCGCGATTTCCTGAAATACGAAGAACTGATTTTCTAGGCGTTGCAATGCTTGGAAGTAAGGATTGAGTTTTTCTTTTGATTCGCGCTTCCCTTGAAGCTCTTGACGAAGCAACGCAAAACGTTCGTTGCCAAATAACTCTTCACCAGAAAAGTAACGCTGATCTTTCGGAAGCTTCATGGCCTCCAAAACTTCGTGATTACGAACTTCAAAAATCTTTTTGTCCTGCCAAGCCTGTGGCGACAACATCCAAGTCATCACGATCTCGGTCGCCGCACGACCTTCATAGGTTGTCTTGCCGTAAACAATCTCTAACATCTCCCGCGAGAAACTGTCGTAAGGCTTAATACGCCCGCCGTCTTGCACCGGAAGATACTTTAGCGCATCACCTGCTTTTGCATAAACCGTCACACTCAATAGCAGAGAGGCCAGTACTAGAAAAAACTTCTTCATATTCAATTCCCGTTTTCCTTTTGCGACTTGCTCGCAATTCTAAAATCGAGGTGTTTAAACCACATTAATAAAACAATCCCTAAACTCAGCACCAAAGAACCAAGGTATTTTAAAAAACGTCCCGGATCTTGGTTGACAGAAAAAATCGAAGCCACGGGCTTCCCCTGCTCCTCTTGGAAGCTGGCCTGATAAATCGTAAGTCCCTTGTATTTTAAGGGCTCATTCATTGAAATCAGATGCTCGCCGGAATCAGGAACCTCTACAACACTTTGATAAGCCATCGCACGCATCGTTCCTTGATAGCGACTGACTTCGAAGTTCTTTAGCTTCAAAGGAAAACCCAAATCCACACGGCGATTGCCGTAGGTCAAAAGATAGACAGCATTATTGGTAAATAACTTCGTCATATCGTTCAGCAAAACCCAGTGCTCTTTACCTTCAAAAAGAATTTTAATCGCTGAGGTCGTCATCGGCGACGGACGCTCGGCGGGCTTTAAATCCCACTCTTCAAGGGCTGTCGGCAAATAGCGCAAAACACGGAACTGCAGCGACATCTTGTAGCCAGGATCAAAGACATCCCCTTCTTTAACCACACCTTTTTTCAAAGGTTTGTCGCTGTCTTTTTGAAAGACCACATAACGAAGCCCCTCTTTAGAGGGTGTTAAGAATATCTCATTGGCCTCCCGGCCTTTTTCAGGAGCCGGTCCCAAATGAATTTGCGCGGGTCCGAAATTATGAGTCGCCACCGTATCAGGCTTTCTTTGCACCAACCACTCAATCACGTTGACGTTGGCGTTTTGCAATTGAAAGCGCAGACCGGCTCCACCTTTGCCGGACTCATCGGCAACCACCTTGCGGGACGGAATCACGTATTTTTGATAGTCGACAATGCGAATCTCGCCACTCAAAGCGGGCACGATAAAAGGATGTTCGACTGTGGGGGGCTTTTTGAAGAAATCCACTTCTTGCTCAAGTGTTTTGGAATAGCGATCCCCATCAAATGAAGAGTAGACAACCAGATCCGTCTGGGCGACCTGAACAAGGTTGTTGGTTTCGCCAATCCCCACTCTCATGGAACCATCAAGACCATACTCCATGGTCAACCACGCGCCGGCTAACAGAATGATGATACCAATATGCGCAAGAACAAAGGCAGCGTGGCGCTTTCTCCAAGGCCACCGATCCAGCATCACCGCCGTCAAGTTGATGACCAACAACCCCATCACCGCATACATAAACCAAGTGTCATAGACGAGCTTCTTGGCGGCATAGGCATCGTACTTAGCCTCAACAATAGTGCCCACGGCCGTAATCGCCGCAAGGGCCACAATGATGAACACCGCAAGCTTTAAAGAAGCCAAGGGCTTATTAAGTCTTTTGAGAAGAGATTTCTTTGGCACACTAGTATTATCCAATGAGCATGTCCTTGCTGAGAGCCAGTTGTTTTTTGCGTATTGCTATCAATAGTTTAAGTGCCGTTCACTGACTACGCTTTTCCCTCTTCGACGCTCTACATTATATGCAGCAAATTGTTGCGGACATAGCTCAAAGCAAAAAGGACTTTCTCTTGAACCTTCTTGGCCTCTTCAGGCTTTAGCTTCTTTGTCTTTTCATCCATATAAAGAGATCGGTTCATCTCCACCTGAAGAGTGTGCTGCTCTCGCTTCGGGTCCCCATACTGCTCTGTGACACGCCCCCCAAAGTATGGCCAGTTGTAGCCAACCTTAAAGCCCGCCGTCGCATAAGCCGCAATCACCAGATCCTTAAAGCGTGGGTCACAACTTTTTCCCTTACTGTCACTGACCACAATATCTGCCCGCAGCTCTCCCGGATCACGATGTTCACTGGTACCCAGGGAAGGCATGCTATGAGCATCGATATGAAAGGTCTTCTTAAAACCTTTCTCATGGAGTTTTTGATAAAGCCCTCGGACGCCCGCGTGGAAAGGTTCGTAAATCAATCGAACCAATTCCTCATGGGTTTCGGGAGTCATGGGTTCTTTCATGAGCACGTGCTTGTAGGTCGTGATGACCCAATGAAATCCTCGATTGTGCATCCCTGCGGGGTTGGGATTGCCGATAACGGATGAAGCATCGACGTCCTCGGGAATACGGTTGAGATCGGCGGCATAACGATGCCATTCCGTTTTCACATAGGGGATATGAAGCTTGTGCAAGGTCGGCTCATAAAGAAAATCCACATAACGATCGACGTCACACATCAAAATTTCCTCTGGCAGAGTATTGAGCCACGGAGTTTGTGGTGGAATTTTTTCTCCCGAATGCGGGATCGTTACGATCAAAGGCACTTCATTTGCTGTCATGTTTGCTCCCGTAAACCTTACCCTTCTACCTTGACCTCTTGCGCAGAAAAAGCAAGACTTTAATAAAGGACTTTTATTATGACGAACGCTCCCAAAGCTAAAATTTATACGCGCACAGGTGACAAGGGCACCACACGCTTGGTCGATGGCTCTTGTGTAGAAAAATTCAATCCTCGCGTTGAAGCTTATGGAACCGTGGACGAACTCAACAGCTATTTAGGCGTCGTCCGTTCTGCTCTGACCGGCTTTGCCGACCTCAGAGAGTTAGACAGCCCCCTTGAAAAGATTCAAAATGAACTTTTTAACATCGGCAGTCTTCTTGCCACTGAAAAAGAGGAGGTTTTTAAAATGCTTCCTCCGATCACCGAAGAACAAATTCGCTTTATTGAAGTTCAAATTGACGAGATGAGCGCACAACTTCCAGAGCTTCGTAACTTCATTCTGCCAGGAGGACACCCCGTCGCGGCCCATCTTCATGTGGCACGCACGTTCTGTCGTCGCAGTGAACGGCGCTCTGCAGAGATCGCCGTCAAAGACGACCGCTATCTTCCCGCTCTTCAATACCTCAATCGCCTCAGTGACTATCTTTTTGTGGCGGCTCGCTGGGTGAATTTCAAGACTCAGCACCAAGATGTTCTTTGGAAAAAAACTTAATGAAGCTCGACATCGCCAAACCGGAAGATTCTCAAGCCCTTACTGAATTTTACAAAAGCTTCCCCTTGCGCGGCCTGGTCGAAATGAAGATTGATCGTGATGGGGATTTTTTTGCTCCTTACTCGATTCAATCCGATCGCCATCTCACTTATCTTTTAAGAGATGAAGATAAACTTGAGGGGATGGCAAGCTTCGTCATGCGTGATGTTCTTCTCGACAACAAGGTCCGTCCCGTTGCTTTTGGCCGAGATCTACGCATCTCTTCCAACCGCCGGGCTATTTTGGAATGGTCCCAGCACTTTTTACCGGTGATGGACGAGGTCTTTAAAACCTTTGGGTGCGAGTACCTGTTTTCGGTTTTAAGCATGAGCGAGGTGCAAGCGCTGAATGCCTTCGTTCGCCCCCGCACAATGAAGCGCCCTTTACCTCACTACTATCTTTTCCGACGCTTCAACATGGTCTCGGTTCATGGACGTCTGCCTTGGGCCAGCAATCCCCTTCCGCATCTGCGCATTCGCCGAGGCAACTCATCGAACGTGGATGCCTTGATTTATTATATCTCTCAAAAATCAAGACAGAAAGATCTGGCGACAGTTTGGGACACCTACAGCTTCTATGAGAAATTGGAGCGTTGGAAAGGACTCAAGCTAGAAGACTTCCTGATCGCCTTTGACAGGAATGAAAACATTGTGGGCTGCGCGGCCCCATGGTCTTCAGGAGGTTTGCAGGATTTTATTCCCATGCAATACTCGTTGCGAGCCCATAACTTCCGCCAGTTTTTAAAGTTCGGGAAAATGCTCGGATGGACCCGCACTTTGACGAAGCCCTATTCACGCCTGAAGATCGAAGCCGGTCTGAATTTTAAGTACATGAATTTTCTTCTGGCCGATAACGGCGATATTTTTGAGAGTCTTCTTTGGAAGGCTTTCGACGAGGCCCAAGAAAACGAATTTCTGGTTTATAATCAGACGCGCTCTGAGTACATCTATCGTCGCCCGCCCAACTGGATCTCGGCAAAAATGCCGTTCGGGGTCTATCTATTAATGCGACCCGATCAAGAGCCTCCTTCGTTCTTGCACCCTGCTAATGAGAAGGCTGTTGAGATGGAGCCGTTTTTTTCGCTCTAAAAGATACCAGATCCAAGAATTCATTAGCCCGCTCCCATCCCCTGAGGGAAGCCCCGCCAGAATTGTCGATCTCCCCAATTTCTGACACCAACCCCAAGGTCAACTCCCCTAAATTCCACGACTCCCCAGCATACGTCTTGCATCTGACCCTCTTTGAGGTGCCCCCTGTGTTAACACACGAAAAACGTCTCATCCTGAAACATTTCTCCCAAGTCCTACTTGGAATCGCCTTGTTTTGCTCAAGCACCTCGTGGGGCCAAACCTCACCGACTTCGGCTCCCCAAAAAAATGGTATTTCTTCGGCGGACCGTATCGCTACCGCCTTGATAAATTCTCTTCCTGACTCCGGCGTAAAATACGGGCTCAAAAGATATTATCAAATTCTGGATCCTCGAGCTTACGCGACCGACACTCAAGTCGCCTCTAAAAACTCTGGAGTGAGCAACTATTTTCAACACCACTTTTCAAACAACAAATGCTTCGCCGAAAAGGCATTGTTATTCTATCGCGACTTACGATTGAGCACTCGTCAAACCCAACTCATCGACGAAAAAGAGAATCGCCATAGTCGAACCTCTTTGGGAGACAAGGCGGGAAGGAATCGCAAAGACTTAAAACCCGGTTGGCTCTATGAAAAAGCTATGCACTATACCAAAGGGAATCCCAATGCCGCCCTCACTTTGATTGGCATGTGTGGCCATGATGATCTGAAACAAGGTGAGTTTCTCAACGACACCGTCGAAGAACAACTATTGGCAAAGGGCTATCGCCATGACGAGTTTTTTGAACTGCCTGACGGTGAAGAAAATCAAGAGTCCCCCTGCCCCGCCAGAACTGCCGATTTTTATATCGCTGGAGCTTTGGCCGACAATGCCGATATTGATGCTTCATTAAAAAGAAGAATTCTAGAAACTCAATACCCCGGCAAAAAGGCGGAACAAGTTGCGAGCAAGAACTACCACGTTTTAGGCGCGGCATTCATGACTTGCCAAATGATCGAGGCCGGACTGAATCCTTTGCTGGCCGTGAAGGTCGAATCCATGGCGGCCAATCTTTATCGTGGCATTCGTCTTTGCCAAAATATCGAAGTTCCCGCACATCTTTTCTGGCGCCTGCAAAGAGATCCACAAATCAAAGGACGCCCCCCTCGCCTTCGCTTTGAAGAGGCCGTGATTCAAAATGCACTTGCGAAAGGGCGCAGCAAACAGTGTCAAACCAAGAGCGCGAAAGAAGATGTTTTTTGTGATCTCCTCAAAGCCGTCGGAGCCCCTCTGGAGCTCGACGTTCCTCGCCTTGAACAACGTGCTCAAGGACTTCTTCAAGCTTATATGGATAATATGATTGCCAGTGGTCTTTATGCTTCCTGGCACGTCAGCGGCGAAATTGCCGGCGTCAGCCTGCCCTGCTCGCGCGATCAGCTCTTCGGTCCTCATCCCTTTATGAAATGGCTGGTCTCCCAGACGGAGTTGCCTCTCAATATTTGTGGAAGCGGATTGACAGCCGAGTCGTGCCGAAAGGCCCTGGCAAAAATTAAAAGTTGGGAGATTGATTTTGATTGGACTGTTTCACAGCATGTGGCCGGTGCGAAGTTCGCCGCTCGTGTGTGCAAGCCCTATCCACAAAACAAGACTTCGCTGGACGAGTTCTGCCATTAGACGCCGCCTCCCACCTGACTCTTTTTGCTACCTCAATGGCGCCAAAGGGCACTCTTTGAGCCTTATAACAAAATTAACCCACTATAAGTCTTTAAAACGACGGCAAGGTCTTTGCTGAGTCTTCGTCATATCTTAATATATGGAGGTCCGTGTGAAGAACCATTTATGGGTTGCCGCCCTGATGATCGCCTTGTCCCCGCTCACGTCTAATGCCGAGAACTTGGTTGAAAGCTCCAAGGACCTGAACTTCCGCCTGAAAAGCACTCAAGATCTTCTTTTCGCAGTCGCCAGCAACGCCGAACAAGATAGACATTACCAAATCACCCAAAAAGAGCTGCAAGGCGTTCTGCGCATCATTCACCGCGACGACCTCTCTGCGATGGATCTGATCAATCTCAAACTCAAGCTCAATCTAGATTCCCGTTACAGCGAATTGTCTGTTGATCAAAAAATCGATTTAGAGAAAGTCATGACGGATGTTTCCTGGGTGCGCTCCAGAATGTCGGAATATGAGTTCTTCAGTAAATTCCACTGTCGTTTTGCCGTCCGAGACAATCCTTTAGAGGAACTTCCAAACGACTCTTTTATTAAAAACCCAGCTCAATACCGCGATCAGATGCCTCGTGAGATTATTGATCACGCCGAAGAGACTCGTGGAGATCGCGCCGTGATCGGAATGTGTTGGGATAAAGCCGAGAAAGACATTTTAAACTCTTGGACCCAAGAGATTCGCAAAAAACAGTTTCAACAGTAACTGAAGATAAAAAAAAGATCTCCCCAATATCCTTGAGGAGATCTTTTGCTTTTTTCTAGATTACGTTTCTATTCACACTTACTGCTTCCACAGTCTGCGCAAACAAAACAACCCTCTTGAATTTTTAGGTTATTTCCGCCGCAGCTCGTGCACTTAATGGTCTTGATCTCTTTGATATATGTCTTCAAGGTACGACCAATCGCTTTTGCAAAAGACGTGATAGTTCCCTCACTCTTAATCAATTGAGAAACCACGAACTCAATATCAGCTCCGTGACGAAGGGCCGTGGAAATCATTCTGGTTAGCGCCTCTTGTTCATCGGATTCGAAGAACTTACGGATATCCGCCAACACCCATCCATCTTTCGTCTCAAGATTGTAAAGACCCGATTTTTCTTTTACGAGCTTTCCGTTCTTTACATGAGTCGGCAAATGAAGACTGTTTTGTTTCATCGCAAAGACTTCATAAGGATCATTCCCCAAAAGTCCCACAAGAACCACCCAACGGCTTCCCGCACTTGTGATCTGGTGAATATCACAGTCCAAAGATTTTGGACGAGGAATTGCTTTCGTATGCAATACCGCAGAGTCATCTTTGGCAACAATCGCACTTGAAGCGGACAATACTGTCGTCATCGTGCCTTCACGATAAGACGTACATCCTTTAATAGTTCCTGTTTTATAAACGTCGTAATAAAGACGTTTGAAATCCTCGTACGGATAGCTTTCAGGAATATTCACCGTTTTCGACATAGCCGAATCAATGTACTTAGAAAGAACGCCCATTGTCTTAACATGATCATCAATGGTGAGATTAAACGTCGTTGACGCCCAGTCCGCCTGAGGATCCCAGCTCTTATTCTTTTCATGGAAACGAACGGCGTAGTCCCGCACGCGGGATTCCTTCAACAATCCACGAGAAGCATCAAACTTCCAAACGTCGTCATTAAACTTCGTGAAAAGTAAGCTTTCATCGCCCTCTTTGGTCCACTGCCATTTTGTTTCAGGACCTGAGATATCATAGGTCTTAGCTTCCCAGTTGATATTCTTAGGAACGCCCAAACCCTCTGGTGGGAACGGCTGCATCACCGTGCGCGTGTATTCAGCCATAAAAATAGGCTCCAATCCGCCAGAGACGTTATTGGCGAAGACCGAGCTGTTCCCAGTAGGCTGAATAGACAACAAATGACTGTTGCGAATGCCATACTGACCAATCAATTCTTTCACTTCCGGTTTAAGCTTTTCAACGAAATGACTCTTTAAATATTTCTCTTTATTGAAAAGAGGGAATGCGCCTTTTTCCTTCGCCAGCAAAGCCGATGTTTTGTAGGCCTCGTTCATCATGAATGTACCCAAATCTTCAGTCAGCTTAAGAGCTTCCTCGGAGCCGTACTTCACTTTCAACATCATCAATGCGGAACCATAGCCCAACATTCCCAGACCAATTCTTCGTTTCGCTTTAATACTGTCAGCTTGCTCAGGAAGCGGAACCAAAGTTTTGTCATTCACATTGTCCATAAAACGGACCGCTGTCTGAATGGTTTCGCCAAGTTTCTGATAGTTCCAGGTGCCCTTCGCCTCATCAACAAATTGTGTGAGATTCACAGAACCCAACAAACAAGCACCTCCCACGGGAAGAACCTGCTCCCCGCAAGGATTGGTCGCGTTGATATGTTCTGCATAATAAAGGTTATTCAGTCTATTGATCGTATCGATAAACAAAATACCAGGCTCATTGCGATTGTAAGTCGACTTCATGATCAAGTCCCAGAGGACATTGGCATTTTCAAAAGTCTTATACGTTTTTACCGGAAGTCCCTTGGCCTTCCATGTGGTCAGATTGCCGTCCCAGTACTTCTTATATTCTTCCTTCGCATTTTCATGGTCAGGGAATTCCAGATTCCAAGGAAGATTGTTTTCTACGGCATTCATAAAGTCATCAGACACAAGGACGGACATATTGAACTTGGTCAAGCGGCCCGGCGTTTGTTTCGCCGTGATGAACTCTTCGATGTCGGGGTGATAAACAGACATCGTCACCATCTGTGCGCCCTTACGGATCTTCTTCTTGCCTTTGTCTTCTGACTTTTTAAAACCACTTCCCGCAGTGATGACAGAGCTTTGCGTATCCCACATTTCTAAAAGTTTAACCGCCCCAGGAGAATCTCCACCAATTCCACTTACGTAAGCACCACGAGGACGCATCACATCGGCACAAAAACCGTATCCGCCCTCAGACTTAAGAATCAAAGCCTGACGCTTCAACTCGTCCATGATGCTTTCCATCGAGTCTTGATTCTCTCCACGGAAACCACTCACAAAACAGTTGATGTAAGTCGTGCCTTTAAGCCCCGTTCCCGCGTTGGACGTGATACGTCCTCCAGGGACAAATTTAAAATCCTCGAGCAAATCTAAAAATCGCTCTGTCCAATAGTCACGAATCTCGGGAGCTTCAACGGAAGCCAAATCCTTCGCAATAGCAAGGTGGCGATCGTTGACGTCCTTTTCACCAGCAAACTTGTATGTGGCTTCGAAAATCTCTTTAGAAAAATCATCGTTGAACTGCGTATTGCGCTTTTGAATCTTCGAACTCCCAACCACAGACTCACTCGACGAAGACTTTTCGCTCGCTTTGGCTTTTTTCACTTCAGGGTGAGTGGTTCTTGGTGGCATTTCAGACAAATTAAGATCGGGATTCATTTAAGCTCCTTCGTGGCTCCGAGTTACACCTCAACTAGACCAAGGGATGGTTGGCCTTACAAGAATAATTTCGCAGAAAAATTAGAATCCGATAGAGGGGGCGCCCAAACAAAGCCAACCCGAAAAGCTCAAGATTTAGGAAGGTGGTACTTAGATACCTGGTTTTAATTAAAAA
Organism: Bdellovibrio sp.; assembly: GCA_019104905.1. GTDB lineage: Bacteria > Bdellovibrionota > Bdellovibrionia > Bdellovibrionales > Bdellovibrionaceae > Bdellovibrio. Next base: position 4,262 of record JAHRXB010000019.1, on the reverse strand, counting down.
TCTTACTTTTGAGTGTGCTTATTTTTTAAGCGTTGCTTATTTAGTAAGCAGACCTCTTCACTCCGCGTTGAGGCGTGATTTTAAGCGGCGCTTAAAACCCCGATCATATCCTCCCTCCCGCAGGAGGTCCTCGGTTCATTTAAATTAAAGAGCTTTTCTCAGGAACGAAGGTCTCTCGCACATGCGGCCAGAACCAATCCAGTTGTGGATCTGAGGCGATCACGTCCTTAATAAGAACTTTGATATCCCCTTTGGTGGAGATCTCACGGCGAAGCCAAATTTCAATCTCATCATAGCCAGGGCCGATGATCGTGATCTCGACACGACTTAAGAAATGCAGAAGATGCAAATCTCTGGTGGCGACAGATTTACCCTCTGTCTTTCCGCGGATGAAATTAAGCACCTCTTGTTTGATTTCGGCGAAGGAACGATAGTTGATACGACGAAGAATAAGATCCGCACGATGATCGCGATTGATCCACCGCTGATGCAAACCTCGTTGTACTAAATTAATAAGGTAGTTTCGCAATACCGAAGAGACCAGACGAAAATCTTCGTCCGGCAACGACATCACCTGCATCAAGTCAACGTAGCGAGCCTGTTCCTGGCCGCGACGAAGGGAGGTGAGTACTTCTGGTATTCTCAGAAGAGATTCGCGAATACCTAGAAGATCGATTCCTGCTCCATCCGTGAAGTAGAGAATTCTCATACTTCTATCATGACCTATCTTTCGAGAATGTGTGTAGAAATTTGATTATTCACGACCATGGTCTAGCTTGTATTTTTTCGTGCAGACCCCCCGCCTTTTTGATAGGATTGATCGAGGCCCAAGGACTAGGCGCCCGGCAAATTATGCCGGTTAAAAGACAAAGGATTGTACAACAGTGATTTCACGTAACCCGAAGAATCAACGTCCCCCTTTTGAGAAGTGGTACTCTTACATTCTCTTTATCTTTGTTGGTTACTGTATCGCAGATCTCGCTATCCTCGCTTACCGGGATCGCATGTTGCCACAAACCGCTCCCCCCTCCCACCCCAAAGCCTCACACTTTGATTCCGGCATCAGTCGTGGCGCCTACAACACCATCACCAATCGCAATATTTTCGCCTCAAACGGAGTTATTCCCGACGCATTGGTCGACAAATCCAAAGGAAGCGAGTCGCAAAAAGAAGCCGATCCTGTTCCCTCGCAACTTCCTCTTAATTTGATCGGCACACTCGTCCACTCCAACCCCGATAAATCCATCGCGGCGATCGAAGTGCGCGGGAAAAACCAAGTCACATCTTACAGCCCCGGAAAAGAGATTGAAGGCATGGCTTCCATCCTTCGCGTCGAAAGACAAAAAGTGATCTTCCGCAATCTCAACTCCAACCGTCTTGAATATATTGAAATGAAAAAAGACGGCAATAAGGTCGCCTTCGGTGCTGGCGCCAAATCTTCAGGCGGAAGTACTCAAGAAGTCCAAAGAGTTGGCGGCAACAGCTTCGTCATCAAAAGAGCCGATCTTCTTAAATACACCAACGATCTCTCCAGCATCTTAATGCAGGCGCGAGCCGTTCCCAATCGCGAACCCGGCACGGGAAATATCAACGGCTTCCGTCTTTTGGATATGCAGCCCGGAAGTATTTACGAACAGCTTGGATTGCAACGCATGGACGTTATCAAATCCGTCGATGGCACTCCCGTCGACAGCCCAGCAAAAGCCATGGAACTTTACAACACTCTCAAAAATTCACCGAAGGTAACTCTTCAGGTGGAACGAAACGGCAAAAGTGAAACCATGACTTACAATATTCAGTAAAGCCTGGGCCGTACTTGAAATAGATTAATTAATCCTCAAGAAGAGGAGAGGAAAAATGAAAAAAACCATCAGCATAGGAATTGCTTCATTGATGACAGCCCAACTTGTGGGCCCTGCAGCGCATGCTCAGTTTGAGGATTTCCCTCCACCTCCACCACCTCCAGATTTCGACGACTCAGGAAGCAACTTTCCTTCAGCTCCTTCCACTCTTCCCGGAAGCCCCGCCTCTGGAGCTTCACGAGGACATAACAAAGGCACCAATGATGTTTTAAGCAAAACGGCCAAGGACAAGTTCGCCAAGGCCCCTATTGAAGACATCAATAGCGCCAACTTCCCTGAGACGATTGAGTCTTTTGACTTTCCAAACGTAGAAATCACCGACGTCATCAAGGCGATCAGTGAGCTTACGGGAAAAAACTTTATTATTGATCCCGGTGTCCGCGGAAAAATCACCATCATCGCCCCAAGCAAAATTACGGTGGCCGAAGCCTATAAAGCTTTCTTATCCGCTTTGGCAATCAACGGTTTCACCGTTGTCCCTTCTGGCAGCTTCCTCAAAGTGAAGTCAGCTCGAAATGCCCAACGCGACAACATCGAGACTTTTTCGGGCGCTTACTACCCGAACAGCGATCAGATGATCACGCGGATCATCCACTTAAAACACATTACAGCAGCGCAAGTAAATAGAGACCTCCGCATCCTTCCCTCCAAAGATGGAGAGATGAACATTTACGAGCCCACGAACTCGATCATCATTTCAGATTACGGTTCCAACATTGACCGCGTGATGAAAATCATCAGTCAATTGGACGTTCCGGGATTTGAAGAACAACTTGAAGTTATCCCTATTAAGTATGCAAAAGCTAAAGACCTTGCCGATCTCGTCGATAAGATCGTCAACAAGGGAAGCAAATCCCAAGGCTCTGCTCCCGGCACCTTCACCGCCGGTGTTCCCCGCTTCTCTCGTTCTGCCAGCGCAACCTCACAGCAAGGGGCCAGCTTCTTTATGGCCATCCCTGATGATCGTACTAATTCGATCATCGTGGTGGGCAATAAATCCGGCATCGTGCGTATTAAAAAGTTGATCTCTCAACTTGATTTCAAAATCCGCCCTGAAGAATCCGGCGGTGTGTATGTTTATTACGTCAAAAATGGCGACGCCGAGAAAATTGCCCAAACTCTTCAAGGCGTCACAAAAGATGCAACACCCAAACCATCAACCGGCGGAAGTCTTCTTTCCCCGATTGGCGCCAGCGGCCAAATGCAAGCTCCTCAAGAGATCTTCGGCGGCGATGTTAAAATCACGGCCGACAAAACCACGAACAGCCTGGTCATCACTGCCAGCAAACAAGACTACGAAGTCGTGTTGAATCTTTTAGGCAAAATCGACATTCCTCGCGATCAAGTCTTTGTCGAGGCCATCATCATGGAGATGAGCGCCAATGACGGAAACTCTTGGGGCGTTGGATATTATAAGTACGGCGATTCTGGTTACGGAAAGGTTGGATTTAACGGCGGAATGAACTTGAATGAGTTCCTCAGCCCTACGGGCGGAAACGGTGCCGTGATTGGATTTGGCGAAGGCAAGGTTGTTGAAGTCACGGATCCTGTTTCTAAAACGACTCTTAAAATTCCAAGCTTGGTTGGATTTATCAACTTCTTAAAGACAACGAAGAAAGCCAACATTCTTTCTACTCCGCAACTAACCACCTTGGACAATCAAGAAGGCGAAATTGAAGTGGGGGATAAGGTCGTCGTGGGTTCCAATGCCACAAGCTCAGGCACCAGCGGCACCACCATCACGACGCCGGTTTTCGAAGATGCTACGATCAAGTTGACACTGAAGCCCTTCATCAGCCCTTCGACCAACGCCATTCGCATGGAGATCAAACAACAGGTGTCCCAGCTGTCGACAGCAAGTACACCCAAGGCTTTCCAAGACTCCACTCAGCCCTTGGCGAAACGCTCTATCAAAACCGTGATCAACGTGAACAACGGCGACACTGCGGTTCTGGGGGGCTTAATGAAGGAACAAGACATCGAGTCCGTGACGAAAGTGCCTCTTCTCGGTGACATTCCAATCATTGGCTGGTTGTTTAAATCCCGCACGATCGTTAAGGATAAAACCAATATGGTGGTCTTCTTGACTCCGAAGATCATTCGCAGCTCTGCGGATGCCAACCAGATTGTTTCGAAAAAACTAAATGAACGTATCGACTTTATTAAATCTCAAGGTGGCGTAGATCCTTTTGGCAAGAAGATGGATGAGGTGTACCGCAAGGCCCAATCCCCATCGGCTCCGTCAGAACCTACAGCCCCTGTTATTGAAGAGGAATAATTGTAATGGCCTCCGTGGATATTCAAACCATTCTGTCGAAAGCAACTTCCTTGTCGCAGGACCAAATCCGTTCTGTGCTGAACAACCCCTCGGTGGTGAGACCCATCACCGTGGGTGAAGCG
>JAHRXB010000031.1 GCA_019104905.1 Bdellovibrio sp. | reverse complement strand
TGATCGATAATAAGATGAATCGTCGTAGTTTCTTTTCAACTCTAGCAAAAATCACGGGTGTCGCTGTCGTGGCTCCAGCTGTTTTGACAACAGTATTCTCTTCTGAAGCAAATGCTCAGAAGAAACGTGGTTCTGCTCCTGCAGCAGGTGGCGCTATGCCGTTGATCGATCCAAACGATTCAGTAGCAAAAGCAGTTAAGTACATCGAAGACTACAAAAAATCTCCAGAGGCTAAGGGCAACCACTGTATTACTTGTGGATTCTACACAAAAACAGAAGTTCGCGCTGGTAAGGAAGTTGGAACTTGCACAATCTTCGCTGGTAAAGTTGTTTTGGGAGACGCTTGGTGCGCTTCTTGGAATAAACGCGCTTAATCTTGAATTTATAAGATAAAAGCAAAAAGGGCAGATCTTTGATCTGCCCTTTTTTTTTACCTTTGATTTTTAAAATCTATTTGCTGGATTCTCTGAGCGCACGACGAAGGATTTTTCCGACATTTGTTTTCGGAAGCTCCGTGCGGAACTCGACCAGGCGAGGAACCTTGTAGTTGGTCAGGGATTTGCGGGCGAAGGCAATAACATCTTCAGCCGTCAGGTTTGGATCTTTCTTAACGACAACGGCTTTTACGATTTCTCCGGAATGCTCATCGGGAACGCCGATCGCGGCAACTTCAAGAACGCCAGGGTGCCCAGCAATCGCTTCCTCGACCTCATTGGGGTAAACATTGAAGCCAGACACCAGAATCATGTCTTTCTTGCGATCAACGATCTTGAAGAAACCACTCTCATCAAACATGGCGATATCGCCGGTTCTGAGCCAGCCGTCCTTTAGGACCTTAGCGGTCTCATCATCGCGCTTCCAATATCCTGCCATGACTTGCGGGCCTTTGCAGCACAGCTCTCCCGCTTCACCTAGGCCGACTTCCTGGTCGTCATCATTGAGAAGTTTAATATCAGTACTAGGGAAGGGAAGGCCGATGGTGCCCACTTTGTCCGTGCCATCAATAGGATTACAGCAGACAACAGGTGAGGCCTCGGTCAGTCCGTAACCTTCGACGATCACGGATTTTGTGAGTTCCATCCATTTTTCAGCGACTGATTTTTGTAAGGTCATGGCTCCGGCGACGCTGACTTTGACTTTGCTAAAATCAATGGTCATGAACTCTGGATTGTTCATAAGAGCGTTAAATAATGTATTGACCCCGGCCATAACAGAGAACGGAGTTTTTTTAAGTTCTTTGATAAAACCAGGAATGTCGCGTGGATTGGTGATGAGAACGTTCTCAGCACCATAACGAAGAAGGCCAAGGCAATTCAACGTCAAGGCGAAGATGTGATAGAGAGGAAGAGCCGCGATGGCGATTTCTTCGCCTTCGCGAAGTTTCGGCGTCATCCAGTCGCGGATTTGCAGAACGTTCGCTAAGACATTGCGATGAAGGAGCATGGCACCTTTAGCAACGCCGGTTGTTCCGCCCGTGTACTGCAAAAATGCAATATCTTCCAAAGTAGTGCTGATCTTTTGAGAGGGCTTCATTGCGCCTAGTTCGAGAGCTTGGCGGAACGTGTAAGCTTGAGGTAGGTGATAAGCGGGCACCATTTTTTTGATATACTTCACAACGGAATTTACCAAGAGGCGTTTGGGAGTTGGGAAGAGGTCGGCGATCTCTGTGATCACGATACTTTCGATATCCGTGTCTTTAAGAATTTGCTCCAAGAGGTGGGCATAGTTCGCCAAAATAACAATGGCTTTCGCGCCGGAATCCTTAAACTGGTGCTGCATTTCCTTCGCGGTGTAAAGAGGGTTGGTGTTTACGATGGTAAGTCCACAGCGCAGGGCTGCGAACGCCACGATCGGGAATTGAAGAAGGTTGGGCATCTGAATGGCGATGCGGTCGCCTTTTTTCAGTTTAAGTTCGTTCTGAAGGAAGGACGCGAAAATATCCACTTTGCGATCCAACTCTGAGAAGGTGAGACTGACTCCCATGTTGGTGAAGGCTTTTTTTGAGGAGAACATCCGAATGGACTCTTCGTAAATGTCATAAAGAGAAGAATATTTTGAAAGGTCGACTTCGGTAGAGACTCCTTTGGGATAGTTTTTAAGCCAGATCTTTTCCATTTTCTCCTCCAGTTGCTAATAAATTCTGCACTTTGAAAGTTTAGAGTAAAGATTCGAGCCGGGTAAAGTAAATTCTTGTTTTCACTCGGTCTATTTGCAAGACTTAGAGTATGAAAGTCCTTCGTGCCTTCGTTGTTGCTGGATCTCTTTGCGGCCTAACTTCCTGTTTTTCGAAGGAAGAAAAGGTTCCTGAACCTGTTGTGGCGGCGCCTAAAGTGATTCAGAAGTCCGTCACGACAGAAGACGGGATGAATAAGGACAAAAGTCTCAGTATTTTTACGCGTTATTTTGAGCAGGCAGATGCAATCCATCGCGAGGCCTGGTGGGTTTTGACCGCAGAACGAAGACCTGTTGGAAAATCTCCGTTTGGAAAAATTCAAAGAGCGTTACTTTCATCACAAAACATCAAGCTTTCAAATAAGTCCATGTTTCGCTGTGATCGCTATGTGGTGAAGCGCGATGTGATGGGTCTGGATGGATTTCCTCAAAAAGGGGAAGTTTTTGAAAAATGCAGCGAAAAAACGGAAGCAAAGAAGCTGGCTGATTTTTCCGCGACTAGCCTCAGTGAGATTCAGGTGACTTTTTTTCCAGAAAATTTAGAGGAAATTTTGGGCTTGGGAGCCACGGTCCTCAATAAACATATTCAGTGTACTTTGCGAGGAAATGAAAAAGGGCAGTTGTCATCCCTCAAATGTAAAGATTGGGCGCAAGACCGCAACAAAGAACAGATGATACGTCTTGATGTTTATGATTATGAACAGGCGGGACGAAATCTGATTAAACTTCGTGGAAAGGTCTATGAAAATCTCAGTGACATTCGCAAGATTGAAGCGGATGTGCCTCTGGAAGGCAAAATTCTGGTCACAGAGACAGAACTTTATGCGCCAACGCCGACACCGACGCCTTCTCCGACGGCAAAACCAACACCTTCTCCAAGTCCGAAGGTGAATGCGGAACGAGTTCCGGGGGCGCCTCCTCTGGAGTTACCGCCAGAGGGTGAGGATGCACCGGCTCCCGCAGGGCCTGCTAAAATCACGCCGCTTCCGGGGTCTCCGTTGCCTCCGCCTCGAGTTGTGGATCCTGATGTTCTTATGCAGCAGGGGACTTTTGGCGCAGAGCCCGTTGTCGAGCCGGAAACACAAGAGGCCCCACCAGTTGAAGAACCGCAAGAAGGAGTGCCGCATGGCCGCTAAAGTTGAAATGGGAAAGAAAGTTCCAAATTTTAAAATCGCCTCATCAAGCGGGGAAGAGTTCAGTCTGGCTTCGCAAAAGGGCAAGAAAGTTGTTCTTTATTTCTATCCTAAAGACAGTACACCGGGGTGTACGACAGAAGGAATTGAGTTCAACGAGATGTTGTCGCAATTTAAAAAGCAGAATGCCGAAGTGTACGGTATTTCCCGCGACAGTCTTAAGTCGCACGACAAGTTTATTTGTAAATATGATTTCAAATTTGAGCTGCTTTCTGACGAAGACGAAGAGGTCTGCAAACTCTTTGACGTGATCAAAGAAAAGAATATGTACGGAAAGAAGGTCATGGGCATTGAGCGCAGCACTTTTGTGATCGACGAAAGCCAAAAGCTGGTCGGTGAGTTTCGCAAAGTGAAAGCCGAGGGGCATGCCGCAGAGATTTTGAAATTTATTAAGAGCCTTGAGTAAGAAAGCAAAAGGGGCCTGTTCGGGCCCCTTTTACTTATGTAAGAATATGCTTTAGTGCTGACCTTCCGCTGCCTGCACCATCAGTTCAGCGACTTGTTGCGAGAACTTCACAGGATCTGGAAGGCTTGAACCTTCCGTAAGAAGGGCCTGTGCATAAAGAATCTCGGCCCACTTCTTTTGTTGCTCTTCAGAAGCCTTCAGCATCTTAGAGAAGACGGGGTGCTTGGGGTTGATCTCTAAAATTCGTTTCACCGGAGTCGAGTACTCTTTTCCCATTTGCGACATCAGCTTCTGCATGTGAGCCGACGGATCTTGAGAAGAAGAAACCAAACAAGCCGGAGTCTGAGTCAGGCGGTCTGATAAAACGACGTCTTTCACATCATCAGCCAAAGCCTTTTTCATAGAGTCCAAAACCGGCTTTAAAGTATCTTCCGCCTGCTTTTTCTCTTCGGCTTTTTTCTGCTTTTCTTCTTCTGTATCTAGATCAAGACCTTCGCGAGTGATGGATTGCAGTTTCTTACCTTTAAACTCGGTCAATGAGCTGACCACCCATTCATCAACAGGGTCTACGAGAAGCAAAACTTCAAAGCCCTTTTCTTTAAGTTTTTCCAGATAAGGACTGTTATGAACCTGAGACAAAGAATCGCCCGTGATATAGTAGATATCTTTCTGCGTCTCTTTCATGCGAGTGACGTATTCTTCCAAAGTCGTCATCTTATCCGAAGAAGTCGAGTGGAACAAAATAAGATCCTGAAGCTTCTCTTTGTTAGAAGAATCACTGGGCAAGCCCTCTTTCAAAGTCGCGCCGAACTCTGTCCAGAAATCTTCATAAGCTGTACGTTCTTTGCTTAAAAGATCTTTCAAGGTGCCAAGAACCTTGTTGGTTACATTCTTACGAATTTGTGAAACCTGACGATCCTGTTGCAAAAGTTCGCGGGACACGTTAAGCGACAAGTCGCTGCTATCGACGAGTCCCTTCACAAAGCGAAGGTAAGACGGCAGCAGGTCCTTGCAGTCAGACATGATAAAGACGCGCTTGATGTAGAGGCTGAGTCCATACTCCATATCGCGCATGTTATAGTTCCAAGGTTTTTTACCGGGCAGATATAAAAGCGCATTAAACTCCATCGTGCCTTCAGCTTTGTAGTGAACCGTGCGCAGAGGATCATTCCAGTCATGAGTGAGGTGCTGGTAGAATTCTTTGTATTCCTCTTTGGAGATTTCAGAGGGAGATTTAAGCCACAGGGCTTTTTGTGAATTCAAGGTCTCGTCCTCTTTTTCGCCCTTCATCTTGATAGGATGAGCGATAAAGTCAGAGTACTTTTTTACCAACGATTTTAAAACCCAAGCATCTGTGAAGTTCTGAACTTCCTCTTCTTCCTGGAACTCTTTCAGATGCAGAGTGATAGTTGTTCCCGTGCCTTCAGGTCGTGGAACGCTTTCCAGACTGTAGGTGCCATCTCCTTGGGATTCCCACACTGTGCCATCGTTAGAGCCCGCTTTTTGAGTGTGCAAGGTGACTTTATCGGCAACCATAAATGCCGAATAAAAACCCACACCGAACTGACCGATAAGCTCAGGCTTGGTCTTCATTTCCGCATTCATCTGCATAAAGGCCTTAGCCCCCGAGCGGGCGATAGTTCCGATAAACTCGACTACTTCCTCTTGAGTCATGCCTATACCGTTATCAATGATCTTTAAGGTCTTTGTGCTGGCGTCAGGGGAAAGACGAATGGTTGGTTGCCAGTCGGAGGGGAGAAGGCTGGGGTGAGTCAAGGACTGGAACTTGAGTTTGTCGATAGCGTCCGAGGCGTTGGAAAGCAACTCGCGCAAAAAGATCTCTTTATGTGAATAAAGAGAGTGAATCACGATATCTAAAAGTTGTTTGATTTCTGCATTAAAGCTTTGAACCTGTTTTGCCATAGAGACTCCTGAAAATAAACCCATCGCCCGCGAGGGGCGTTTTTAGGGATAATCTGTGTCGGATTGTCTATTTGGCAAGTCGAAAAATGGGAAGAGTTAGGGATTTGTGACGCGAACCCAAGGGTCTATCATTTTGTCAAAATAGGCCGTCAGGGAATCTGCTGAAAACTGGTCCACATGTTCAAAGGTGACAAAGCCATACCCTTGCAGTCCCCAGGCCGGGCCCCAGGAGTTTTTGAACATAAAGACCTTCTGCTCATCGTCATAGCCGACGATCAGAACGGCATGGCCGCCGCAAGAAATCTTTCCTGCGGTGCATTCTTTGGCGATCTCATCGTTGTAAGTGAAGGTGCCTTTTTGATCGTTGATATGGGGGACCGAGACCATGAGGGTCGTCACCACGGATCTTTTTTGATCCAGTTCGTCTTTGAACATTTGCGACCAAGGACGCTTCACCCAAAGCTGTGTCAGCATTTTGGGTTTAAGGCTGCGATGCTGCACTTGGGGAATTTTCTGACTGCGCAGGTCGTAGAAGCTTAACTGGGACGGGGACAGCGGCTTCGTGAAGTCAGGACTGCTTTTTTGATAAGGCAGATATTCCTCGGTATAGAAGAACAGGCTTTGTGCGAAACCGTGAAGCAGGTCGTAGGTGCTTCCAAACTCCACTTCGGGGCGCCAGGGCTTAATCACTTTGTGTCGGAAGATTTCAAACTCTTCAGAAATATCGTACTCTGTGCCCGTGAGATTTTTGATCGCACTTTCGACTAACGCAGAAACCGCGAAATAGGCGCAGGTGTCCCGATCGCCTTGATTTTTCACTGGAGTTTGCAGGGCTCTGAGGTCAACTTGTTTTGCATAGGTCGCAGGAACCCCAACCAGACAGGCGATAAGACAGATAGAAAAAGAACGGACCAGATTCATAGCAAGACCTCAGGTTAGTTGCTGGGACAAGATATAATGAAAGGCCTTTCATTGCTAGCGACAGGCATTCTAAGGCGGTCGCCCAGTAATTTTCTCACTGACTTGTACAGAGTTTAGACACTTTCCTTATGGCAGCTCTAAATTTTATTTATTGGCGGGTAAAAGGAGGGCTGTGATAGTCTGATTTTATGAGTTTCGTCCTTTTTAAGCTTATTCATAGCGTTCGTATCACCACCCCGTAGGGGTTTCATCTTTTATCGTCGCGACAGCGACTTTTGCGATTTCTGTTTTTAAATATTAATTTTATTTATTTTCCCTCTTGGGAAAATTGGAGAATTTTATGTCTTCCGTCAAAGATCACGGTAAGGCGGGGCCTTCTCATGCCTTGAAGGATCACCGTGAATTAAATCAAAATCATTTTTACTATCATCTCGATGAATCCGTGGGGGCCGGTCTGCCACTGTGGCTTCCCGCCGGTGTGGTGATTCGCGAAGAGCTGGAAAAGCTAATGAAGGAGCTGGAGTTTTTAGCGGGCTATCAGCGTGTCGTAAGTCCTCATATCGCCAAAGAAGAGCTTTATTATCAGTCAGGCCATCTGCCTTACTATGAAGAGTCCATGTATCCCTCAATGAATTTGGACAACGTGCGCTTTCGTTTGCGACCAATGTGTTGCCCGCATCATCACAAGATCTATGCGTCGCAACTGAGAAGTTACAGAGACATGCCATTGCGCTTGGCGGAGTACGGGCAGGTGTATCGCTATGAAGGCTCGGGGGCCTTGTCGGGTCTGATGCGAGTGCGAGGTCTTTGTCAAAATGACGCCCACATTTATTGCCGCCGATCTCAAGTAAAAGAAGAGATTCTAAAGGTTCTAAAAATGTATCAGGAGGCCTATCGAATTTTAGGAATCTCCAAATATCACCTTCGACTTTCCAAATGGGAAAGCGGGGAGTCCGACAAATCCCAGAAGTACGTGCCCTTTCCCGAAAAATGGCAATGGGCCGAAAATGTTCTGAGAGAGGTCTTAATCGAAAGCAATCTCCCCTTTGTGGAGGCCCCCGGAGAAGCCGCTTTCTATGGACCCAAGATCGACATACAGATGGAATCAATCCACGGGAAAGAAGAAAGTGCCTCTACTGTACAACTGGATTTCATTAGTGCGGAACGCTTTGATCTGTCCTTCATTAATGAAGCTGGAGAGCGAGAACATCCTTTGATAATTCACCGGGCTCCGCTGGGTTCCCACGAAAGGATGGTGGCGCTTTTAATTGAAGCCTATCAGGGGGCCTTGCCACTGTGGTTATCTCCGGAGCAGATTCGAATTTTACCTCTGGCGGATCGACATATCGAGGAGGCTGAAAAATCTCGCTTGCTGTTACATAATTCTTTTATGCGAGTGCGTGTCGATGATCGCGTTGAGTCCTTGTCGCGAAAAATCGCTGAAGCCTGGCAAGCCAAAGTGTCTTATGTCGTTATCATCGGGGATCAAGAGATAGCACAAGGTTGTGTGAGCGTGCAGGAGCGGGGACAGCGAAAGGCAGAAAAAATGGAGGCATCCAAACTGCGAGATATGCTGCTAGAGAAAATCAAAAGGAGGAGCTAAAAGCTCCTCCATAAAATATCTAGTAGTGAAAATTCATTTTATCCGCGATGGACTTCGGCAGGGCCGGCACTTGAGAACGCGGGATAAAGAATGTCGTCAGATTAAAGAAGTCGCCGAAGATCTTGTGTTTTGAAGTGGCCTCAGCCAGGTACTTGTGCCCGCTGGAACCACCAGTGCCGATTTTCTGGCCTAACATGCGGAGGGCCATCAAGGCATGGCGATAGCGCCAGGTGGTCATGGTCTCGTCAATATCCAACAACGCCTGAATGATGCGGAAAGGAGTTTGCAAGACGGGTTGATCCCGATAAAGCTGAATCAAGAGAGCGGCATGCATCGCCTTGTAGCTAAGGCGGAACTGTCCCTCTTGACGAAGTTTTTCATAGGCTGTTTCGTCAAAAAGGGCATCGAAACTTTTCAGGGTCTGCTCAAGGCCCTGAAGGTTTTTTTGTTTGTCATCGTCTGATAATCTTGGATTAGTTTTAACGGTATTGAGGTCGTCTTGGAACATGCGATTGACGGCCTCTTTATAAGAATCCCAGAAGTTGAAGTTTTCACCCTGCAAAAAGGGCGTTCTTTCCAACCATTTTTCCAGGCAATCATACAAAGACGGTTGGTCCAGAACATCCAGCATCTGCTTTTGCTGATCTTCGCTCAGGGATTTATAGAACGGTGCCTGGTTGTAAGCCAGACGATCTCCCATGCGCAATCCCAGTTTGGTTTCAATCAAACGCCACTGGAAACTTTGAAATCCAGAGGCGGGATAAAGCATGTCACGGAAATCCAGAAAATCCAAAGGCGTCATGGTTTCAAGCACGTCGACCTGACCGATGATCAGCTTTAAGATGCTGACGATTCGCTCAAGACGAGCACTGGCAAATCCCATCTCGGTTTCAGCGACCTGGGGTTTTTGAAACGCGGATAAAACGGAATCCAGTTCGAAGATGATCTGCTTAAACCAAAGTTCGTAAGTCTGATGAACGATGATAAAAAGCATTTCATCGTGGGCGGGCTTTCCATACTCTTCGCTTTTGCGATGTTGTGTGGATAAAAGTGGGTCCAAACCCAGATAGTGATGATAATGAACCGGAGGATATTTCATCGTGCGATCTCCTTGATAGCTTGTACAAATCCGTCGATATCTTCTTTAGTGGTGTCCCAGGAGGTCATCCAGCGACACTCAAATGTTTTTTCGTCCCACACATAGAAAAAATAACGATCCCGAAGTGGCTTCACCCAAGATGAGGGAATCGTGGCGAAGACGGCGTTGCTTTGTGGGATCGCGCGCACCTGCACCTGGGGAAGATCTTTGACTGAGTTATAAAGATACTGGGCCATTTCATAAGAATGGGTCGCAATCCTCTTCCAGAGGTCGTCTGTAAAGTAGGTCTGAAACTGACAAGCAATAAAGCGGGTTTTTGAGGGAAGCTGACAACTTTGCTTGCGGATGTATTTAAAATCCTGGGCCAGGTTGTGATTAAGAAAGACGACGGCTTCCCCCATCATTAGACCATTTTTGGTCCCACCAAAGGAAACCACATCG
>JAHRXB010000207.1 GCA_019104905.1 Bdellovibrio sp. | reverse complement strand
TGGTCAAAGCACGTTGAAGCGTCCAACTTCCAAGATACAAACAGACGAAAGTCTTTAGTACTGGTGGCCTTAGGGATCCTCATCGTGCAAGGAATGTGTTCTGCGACCTCATTTGCTGAAGAGGCCAAGCCCGCAGGTACGACCTTGGTCGATGAGAAATACTCGCTGAAGGCCGATCGGGAAGCTTTTGAGGCGCTTCGTAAGCAGATTCCTCCTGAGATCAAAAAAGAAAATGATGAAAAGGCCTTTATGGATCAGATGATGTCAGATCTTTCGCGCAGTCCCTCTGAGGTGCGTGGCAAGTTTTCAAGCATCTTGAATAAAAAAAGGGACCTCTTCAATAAAGACATGACCAAGTCCCGGGAGCAATTCAGTAAAACTCAGAAAGAAGAACGGGAAGCTTTCAGCAAAGAACAAGCGGAGCTGCGCAAGAACTTTTCCAAACGAAAAGCAAGCTCTGAGGATCGCAAAGAGTTTTTTGATGAATTAGAGGCCAAACGCAAAGACTTCTACAGCAATCAAAAAGAAAAGCGGGACGAGTTTGAGGCGGAGACTCGCGATAAGCGCAAAAACTTTGATGACTATGTTCGAGCTAAAACGGACGAATTCAATCAGCTTCACAGGGACTACACAAAAAGATTTGAAGAGAATAAAAAGTCTCAGGCAGATCTCAAGAAGCAGGCTGAACTGAAGCGCCAACAAATACAAAAAGATTTGGATCATGAATACGAGCCCATTCGCAAAAAAGATCCCACAGTGTTAGAACCCAATTCCACAGAGCAATAGCCAACGCGCCGCACTTCAAAAAGGTACGGCGTACCTTCTAGGAAGGGCGTTTGAAGACTTCTTTGTGGATTTCCATGGTGATGGCGAAGAGTTTGTTTTCGATGATCGGGGGGAGTGGGGTGAACTCGATCCCAAAGGTTTGGATGACCTTGTTGCCCTCGTCGACTTTGATGTGACGGACGACGCCGTTGATTTCGATCGGGGGGCGTTTGCCGATCACAAGGTGGCCGGTGACGTTGTCGTTAAGTTTCATTAAGGGGGCGTCTAAACGATAGATCACACGACAGCCTTGGCTACTTAAATCGGCCAGTTGTCCTATGATGCGCTGAGGAACTTCATTGACCAAGATGATGTTGTAGAAAGCCTGATAACCATCGGGAATTCTCACGCGATAGTTCTGACGGCGTTGCAGGTGATAAAGTTCTTCGGGAAGAGCGACGACCACTTTTCCTTGGTGAACATTGGCAACGGCCTGAAAATAATATTTTTCTCCGCCCAAAAAGAAATGCCCCAGATACTCTTCTTCGTTCTTCAGAGTTGTCGAGGATTCAAAAGCACATTCCAAGGATTTTGTTTTGGCATTGAAAAAAAGGATGCGAAGTTTTGCCACCGCATCTTCTTTGCCTTTACAAAGAATTTCGCCTTTAGCATGGGCCAGATCTTGCCAAAGCTTGATCTTTTCCTCTTCACGACCAATCAGGGTGAAGATGTCTTTATCCATACGGTGACCTCATGCTTATTGTGAAACAAATGTTGAACCTGCGCATTCTCAAGAGCTTGAAACTTTTTAAGAGTCGCAAAGTCCGTTTTACCTTGGAATTTTATCGTACAAACAAAGTTCTGGCAAAGTCCTGAACTTTGCCAGGCTTGCACCATCTCCAACAGCTTTTCCGGATAACAAATAATATCCGAATAGAACCAGTCAATGGCCCCGATGTCCTCAGGTTTCACGGTGAAGGCATTGGTTTTCATGAAGTGAATGCGCGGAAGTTTGGCAATGTGAGGTTCTAACGGGGCACGATCAATACTGATCACTTCACAGCCCATTTTCTGTAAAACCCAAGTCCATCCTCCAGGACAACTTCCGAAGTCGACCACGCGCTGTCCCGCCTGGGGGCGAATGTTATAGACCGTGAAGAGCTCCCATAACTTTAAATAGGCGCGCGAAGGCGGGTTCTTTTTATCTTCATGAAAACGAACTTCTCCTAGAGGAAAACGTGAATTCGTTTTGCTGGAGGCTAAAAGAGTGTTTTTGTCCAATAAAGTCCAAGCTCCTAAATTGTCTTCAGGAAGAGGGGCTAAGAAATCAATGATCCGAGGTTTTAGTTTCGGCAGTTGTTCTTGGATGAGTTGAGCCCTGCGATGATGTTCAAACGTGTAGGGGGCCCAGAGCTTTCCCAGTCCCTTTAAAGACTTGGCCGCTTGGCTGATGGATTCAAAAGGAATGATTTCAGGGTTCAGCCAAATATTTTGGGCCCATACAGAGGTCTGCAGGGGCCCATCAGTGAGAACCAGGCTTCCATGAACTGAGCGAACGTTTTTTAGTTCTTCAAGAAGCTCTGGTAGAAATTGTTCTGAGGTAAAATAAGCAATCACGCTGCCTTAGTTGCCACAGCTGGCGTGAGAAGTCCACGATTGTTCCAGGTCGTCATCGCCTCGGCCCAGAACTTTTCTTTCAACTTGATCTCGGCGGGACCCATTTTGATTTTGGGGTAATCTTGTTTTTCGAAGTGCTCAGTAAACTGAGATTCGTTACAAGCGCGCACAATCTTCAACATCAAGTTGAAGTGAGCTTCAGTGAAAGGTTTGTTATCTACGAGCATTTTTCTGAGCCCGCCCTCTGGAGTGTGAAGCAAGAAGTTATAGAGGTTCGGTACATCATATTGTTGACTCATTTTGATACTCCCTTTTTTGGTTGCATTCATAGTATCGGTCAACGATCGGCAGATCTTAAACTCGACCTCAAGACCATGGTCTAAAGGTGACTGAACAATAATTTTTCAGTTTTTTATGACTTTACCTTTTTCCAGGAAAAGTCGGGAAAAATGGTCCAGGTATTCTTAAGTCCTAAGACCTATCTCCGATCTAGGAGGTATGAAAACACAAAAGAGCACGATCAACATCTTGATGTCCTTCCTTGTCGCAACAACCTTCTCTACCGCAGCCTTTGCGATGGCAAAAAAACCTATTAATACCGGCGACGGTGGTTCCAACGCAGGAACAACACCTCCGCCCCCAACCTCAACTCCTCCCCCTGTGGTGCGAGAGCCAGCGGCTATTTCAGATTCAATCACTCCTGAAGGGTTTGATGTTTTTCGTGAAGTGTCTTACCCCGTTGGAGGTATTGTCGATACAACTTACAAAACTTACCGGGAACTTTTGCCGGTAAGAAATGCGCAAGAGGCTTACCGTACAGACAGTTGTGATACCACTTTGGATAGAAACGATCGATTCGCAGATCGCATCGCCTATGCCGTGGAGCTCAAGATGCAGCCGTCTAAAGCGCAACTGGGTTACGTCGCTTCCTATTTTGGTCTTAACAAGGACGTGAATACCTACTTGCCGAACAGTTTGATTTCTCATCCTCTTTGCACTGTGACTTCAGGAACTCTTGAGACTACTTTGAACGGCAAGAATCTTCCTTCAGAGTCCACGGTGAAGAAGATCAACGAATTTGCCAATCGCATGAACTCCTATCGTCGTGATGCTTTGGCTGGAAATCGTGAAGGTTATGTGAAGGCCTCAAAGCTTTGGTCCAAATTCATGATGTGTTTGTCGTATATGGAGTCTTTGACGACGGCGGATTCTGCGAAAGCGCAGAAAGTGGCGGAAAAGTATGCCCCCACGGGATATCGTCGCCCGGCGGGAGTGAATTTTTACGAAGATCCGAATCAACCCGCAGAGTCTCGTTTGAATATCGGTCTTTTCCAATTTACTCCGGACTCGGGTGGCAATATCCAATCCTGTATCCGTGAGTGGAATGTCCTTTATCCAAAATGTGGAATCTCCACTTCAGCAAGTCAGGCCGAGATGATTCGCGTCTTGGGAAGCTCTTTGCAGACCTTCAATGCTTTCTGTGCGGCGGCCAAGGTCACTGGGATGTTCGGGGTTCAGGTCAACTCGGTGAAGGCCTACAACACTCATCCTTATAACGTGAAGTCCGATGGAAGTTTGAAGGCTCCTACAGAGCGCTGTGTAAGTCCGCACATGGCGGTCGGCCGCTCTTACAACCACTTCGGTCCATTTCAAAATACTTCGGGATTTACTTTAGAAAATATCATGTCCTGTACGATGACAGGCGAATACTAGAATTTCAAAGGGGCCTTGAGCCCCTTTTTTATTTGTCTCCAAGCTTATTGATAGAGCCGAT
Organism: Bdellovibrio sp.; assembly: GCA_019104905.1. Lineage (GTDB taxonomy): Bacteria > Bdellovibrionota > Bdellovibrionia > Bdellovibrionales > Bdellovibrionaceae > Bdellovibrio. Next base: position 8,497 of record JAHRXB010000207.1, on the reverse strand, counting down.
CATTCGCACCATCAGCGAGTTCAGCTGTTCTTTTTCTCCGTCATTAAATTCGGCCCAGAACAAACTAATGCGCTCGTGATACAGAGGAAGCACCTCGTTGCAGATACTATGTCCTTTATCAGTCAAGAGAATGACAAACGAGCGACCATCCTTTTCGTGAGTAGTTCTTTTGACGACATCGGCTTTTTCCAAGCTGTTGATCAGGCCCGAGATGGTGGCTTGAGTTACGCCCACCTTCTGCGCCAGCTCAGAGGGCATAAGACCCTGAGGGGTTCTTTGCAGTAAAAGCATCAATGCAAACCGCCCTGAAGAAAGATTGTATCTAGAAAAGAAGCTATCCAAGTTGATATCTAAATCCGTAGCAACCCGTCTCAACAGAATGTGCGAGTACAAGGTGAGATGATCTAAGCTGGGATGCAAGAGGGAGGCATCTCTTTCAAGTTCTTCGCGGGTGGGAAGCTCTGTAAAGAAGAGTTTGGCCATTTATTCTCCTCTGAAATAGTGATGATTAAACTATGGCAGATTTGTATTTTAAGGAGAGGATTTCTGAAGGGCAAGAAAAACGAGGTGATTCATTTAGAAATTAACTCATGTTTAGTCTATTAGTAAGAATCAATCTCAAAAAGTGGACTATGGAAAGAATGTGACACTCTTTCCATAGTGAAGAATCAAGGTTTGCCCAAGAAACTATTGAGTGAGCTGGACCTCCGAGAGCCAGCGTGAGTCTGAAACGGCGTCCTGATAGGCCTTCAGCGAGGCGGCGGAAGAATCAATTTTAAAATTATTTTTTCCGTTGGGCAGCCAGCCTCCGGCATGCCAGTAGGTGGCGGCGCGGATGCGAGGGATTTTTGCACTCATCACAAAGTTGAGCGCATCAGAAATCCATTTCGCTTTTCTCTTCGAGTTGTTGGGATCTTCGATCACCGCGTATTCCGAGATCATCAATGGTTTTGTTTTGGAGATGGCATCGATTTTTGGCATATAGCGAGTGAGCTTAGGCACAAACTCCTCCCAGTCTTCATCGTTGGGGACTTGTTGGCCATAGACGGTGATTCCGATCCAGTCGATATAGTCGTCTCCAGGATAGTAGTACTTCGGGTCGTTCCACTCAGCGGCGGGATATTGAGAAGTGTCGATATGAAGGATCCAGGTTATATTGTTTGCTCCCTGAGCGCGAAACAGATCCACGACATGGCGGTAGGCATCTCGAAAACGTTCAGGTCCATCGGGCCAGTTGGGGTCTCCATAATCTGTTTTTTTAGAGCCTCCATTCCAAACACCATTCCAAGGAAACCAACTGCCGTTGGCTTCAGGGCCAAATTCAATCATCAAGGCCACGCCTGAATCGCGAGCCTGGCGAGCCCACTCCTTAAGATCAGAATCGAATTTTCCATCAATTATTTTTTGCATATTGATGAGGGGATCGGCGACCTCTTCTTGTTGTCGAGACCAGGGACTCATGCGGATGTAGGGGATCGCGCCACTTTTTTTGATCGTTTCAATTGCGTCAGTTGGAAATGTCACTCGACCGTTGAACCAGTGATTTGAAAAGTAAACCCAGGCGACCTTCTTCGTCGCCAGTTGTTCGAATTTACGGATATTTTCAAGAACCACGTGATTTTCTTCTTCGCTATTGTCTGTGAAGGCCCCGTGATAAAGTTGCCCCTCTTGAGCTGGCGGCAGAACCTTCAAGGGTTTGTCGGCGTGAGGGTGTATGGCCTGGGAATTCAGGGTAAATAACAGGAGAGAAGAAAAAAGAAGGAGTTTCATGATGGACCTCTTTTCTGAATGAGAATTCAGTATGAAAAAGAGGTCCCACGGAAGCCACTTACAAAGCGGCCATTCTAATATACAAAATTATTCTAGAGTGTAGACAATCACTTTTACGTAGTCCTTGGTGGACAAGGCACGCTCAAGGCAAGAACGGGAAGCCTCATAAGTTGAGGGGCTTTTTGCCGCGGCGAAAGTGATAAGAAGAGTGCCGTTTGCAGTTTCACCAACGACAGAACATTTGTCATCAACCAGCTTAATTACGCGACCTTTGCTGACTGGAAGTTCTCCGTCTGTTGTGTATTTAATTGCGCAAGAAAAGAAACTCTGTGGTTTTGTCGTATCTTCGGGGCCATTTTTCAAGCACGTGGAATAAATACCTGAGACTTCTCTTTCAACAGCAATGACATTGCCAACCTTGCGGTCGCTGGCGTGAGCAGAAGCAACAAATAGCAGTGATACGAGAATAAAATATAGTTTCATAGACCCTCCGTCTTTAGACCTGAGTAGCCTTTCATCTTTCCAGAGAAGCTCAAGTATTTAGGCGCTGTGTCTACGTTAAAAAGTATCAGTAAGGTGTCCTAATCAAACGGGATCTGGGATTGTGACAATCAAGGCTCGGTCTTTAAGTACCACCATGGTGTGTTCAAATTGAGCTGTGCGATATTCTTTGCCAGTCACCAGAGTCCAATTATCAGGCTCTTCATCCACAAAGCGGGCCCCTGTAGAGATAAAAGGCTCGATCGTGATGACTTGCCCTTCCTTTAGCTTTCGTTTGTCTGATTTGTCGTAATAGCCAGCAATAAACTTCGGTTCTTCGTGCAGTCCTTTGCCAACACCATGACTGCCGAGGTTCTCAATCACCGTGTAACCATTTTCTGTGGCCACACGTTGAATGTGATAGCCGATGACGTTGAGAAGCTCACGCGCTTTTACAGCTTGAATCGCGGCATCCAAAGCCTGTCGAGTCACAGAGAGCAGGCGTTGCTCCTCTTTTTTTCCGGGAGGGACTAGAAAGGAGCCACCATTATCTGCGTAATAGCCACCCAGCTCGGCCGAGACATCAATGTTGATAAGATCTCCTTTTTGGATCTTTTTTTTGTCAGAGGGCACCCCGTGAGCCGCCTCGTGATTCAGGCTGATGCAGTTGTATCCCGGGAAATTATAGGTGAGCATCGGCCCGGAGCGTGCCCCGTGGAGTTCTAAATATCGCCCCCCCAACTCATCGAGCTCTCGAGTGGTCATTCCGGGCTCGATTTGGCGAGACATATGCTGAAGGCAGTTGGCGACAATCTTTCCAATTTTTTTTAGACCTTCCAGGTCCGCTTCGGTCTTTACGATCATAAGGCCTGGTTATACACTCAACTTGATGGAAAAATCCACTGCTCCGAGACATATTTTGAAGAAACAAGGCGCGAGAAAGCTTTTGCCCACGGTTTCAGAGTCCGACAACAAGGCGACGCGAGGTCGAAGCCTTCTGATGGCAGGGAGCTCTGAGTATCCCGGCGCGGGAGTTCTTGCCGCCAAAGCCGCGTTGCGAATGGGGAGCGGGTATGTGACTTTGGCGCAAAAAAACATTTCTGTTTCATCTTTACAGAATCCAGATTTTCTACTGTGTGATCTGGCGAAAAAACCCTGGAGTTCATTAAAATTTGATGCCGTCTTGGTCGGGCCGGGCTTTGGCGTGAATGAATACACGGCTTCGGTGATTCGCGAGCTCAAAAGACAGAAAGTAGAAAAAGTTATTCTGGATGCAGACGCCTTAACGGTGTGTGCGGAAAAAAACTTATTTCCTCTGTTGCCAACTTGGATTGCCACCCCTCATGTGGGAGAGCTGGCCCGTTGTTTGAAAATCTCAGCCGACCAGATCAATCTTGATCGCATGGCGGCAGTGAAACAGGCCCAAGAGTTGTTTCAATGTGTGGTGCTGCTTAAAGGGCATGGGACCTTGGTGGCAAATTCTCAGAAGGTTTATACCATCGCGACAGGCAATTCGGCCTTGGCAAAGGCAGGGACGGGAGATGTCCTTGCTGGGATGATCACGGCTTTAAGGGCCCAGGGGCTCTCGGCCACAAAAGCGGCTCTTTTAGGGGCGTATATTCATGGCGCGACGGCCAACCTTTGGAGGGCTCGTAAAAACGATCTTTTATCGATGGTGGCATCAGATGTAATCGAATACATCCCCCAGGTTGTCTATAAGCTGCGGCAAGGGGACTGAAAAAACTACCAACTCGGTGCTCCCAGCAAAACCATGACTTTCCTTTTGAGTCCCGCCCGGTTACAAACTCCCGAAAACAGGGAGATATTCATGAGTAAAGGGCTTTTGGTAGTGGCTCTGGTGGGTTTGGCTTTGACAGCAAACGCACAGACGTCTTCAACAACACTTTCGGCATCCACGATTTCCACCACTTCTTCCACAGAGTCTGTGACTCAGGAATCGACCTTGAAAGTAGGCGATGTTCTTAAAAATAAAAAATTTGAAGACGACAAAGAGATCACGGATACCAAGTTGAAGGCGGACTCCGGTTCTTTATCTCGTTACTCTTTGAAATTCGCTCTGGCCTATTCGGGTCCTCCGATTGGGGATCTTTCTAATAAATATCAACCGAATCCAGACGGTTCTATCGGTGTGTTTGCGACGGCTTTGGGAGGTTCGATCAGTGGCCGTTACCGTATGGATAGCAAAAGCGCGCTGAGCGTGGGGACGGGGATCACGGCTTTGACTCCATTGCATGGGGTTGAGCGTACGGACGTGAAAACTCCCTTCATCAGTTATGATCGCAATGCGCGTTTGGGCGAAGTGCAGATGAGAAACTCTTACGGCGCTTCCATTACGACGGTTCCGAATTTCCGCGACGTCGGGCAGTACAGTTCTTTATCTTATGATAACTCTTTGGTTTACAACTTTGGAGCTTCTGGATTCGCAGTGGGTTTGGATACTGGTCTTAATATTTTCTTGTATGAAAGAGGCTACGAAAAGAAAGACGGCAAAGCCAGTCGCTACCACGTGGGTTTTTATCCGCAAGTGAAATACAATTTCTCTGATCGAGTGAATGTTTACACTTCTGTGGCGATGAACTTTTGGAATCCACGATTCAGAGACAGTGAAGCGGATCTTTTGAACAAAACCTTAAGTGGTCGCTTGGGAATGGGTGTGGCCTTCACTCGTGACATCTACTTTGCCCCATTCTTAAATTTCTATCCGGAAAATCTGAGAACTGAGACCACGACTTTGAGTTTTGCGACCATTTTCTCGATTTTGTAGTTTTACGAAACGGGACTCACGCAAATAAAAAAGGTCAATAATTGTCAGTTGTCTCATCCCTGAACGCCTCCAGGGGCTCATGGGCTCCTGGTTTGCGGATGAGGCGGGCACGGATCTCGCTTTCTCTCCTCCCATGAGAGGGCCTATGCGTTGGAATAAAGCTTTTATGGTAAGTATGGGGATGGCGATGTTTCTGAGCTTTCAGGCTCAAGCTTCGGCCTTACAGTATGTGATGCCTGACTACTATTTAGGTCAGTTGGTTCGCGGAATCTTGAAGGTGGCCAGTAAAACCAGTCATCCCGAATACCAAGTTCTCAATGCTCCCGAAGCTCAAAAAAAGGCGCAAGCGGCGCTGCAGAAGATCTATCAGTATCCTGCCTTTGATTATACTTATAATAAAGTTTCGATTGTCATCATTAAAGGGATTGAGGGCGAACCCAATGGTTTTGCTTTTGGAAATAACATCTTTATTACGCAAAGTATGACTGAGGTGCTTTCGTCGGAGCAATTGACGGCCGTGATCGCTCATGAGCTGGCTCATTCAGAAAAAGCTCACCATATGCAAAAGACACCACTCCCTTTAGGTGCCATAGTCTATCAGTTAAAGAATATCTACGAGTCGGTTAAAGCTGGAAAGTGGCCCAAGGGGCGAGATCTTGTCGCTTCGATTCAAGAGTTGATCTATACCGGAGGTCTTGCGATGGAGCTGCAGGCAGACTGTATCGCGGCCCAACAGCTTGAGCATATGAAACGCAAAGGTCTTACCAATCGGGCGACCGATCTCAACAGCGCCACCAGCGCACTTATGGGGTTCGATGTGACAACGGATAACTCTGACGATCCCTCAGCGATTCGCGCACGCGCCTTGGTCAACAAGGTTTATGAACAGGGATCTTGCGATATCTTCTGATTTCGTCAGGGGTCAATCCTGCGACACTACAAAATACAAAAAACCAGAATCCCTTGTGATTCTGGTTTTTCGTTCACCAAATTAGTATTTAAGATTTTATGGAGGACCGGTCTCCGGGTGTAGAGTCAATTCACGAATCTCCTTATTCCAGATATATTCGTGACGTACTACTTTTGAATTCGCCATTCAAGGCTCCTTTCATTCAAGGTAGTAAGCTTATCGGCTGGACCTTTGGATAGTTGAGGGTCTTTTTGCAGAAAATTTTAAAAAGTTGCCGAATCTAAAATTGAAACGACGGAGTCAACTTACAAATCCGGCAAAGGGGCCTCTTTTAAGAGAGTCGCAAATTGTTCTTCCCTCGGTGACATCTTTCTATCTAGCTAAAATAACTTTGGTCTTTAAAAGTGATCGCGGAATTAACATCGGGCGTTGAGACGAAATGGGTCTCTATTTTTGAGACGAGCGGGAACAATTGTTGGCACCCAAAGTTTTCGACGCCGTTGGATTTTGGAATAAAAAGTCTGTGATCTTAAGACTTTGAATTTTTTGCTCGCAGGCTCTCTTTGCGGTTGGCACCCTCTTTGGAATAGCCCCCTTCGCTGCCACTTTCGATTCATAGGGGAAAACGACAGTGGCCACTATTAACCAATACAAGGGGGAAATTATGAAAGTACAACTAACAACAGCAGTTTTGGCGGCTTTGCTCTGCACTCAAGCAGCTTTGGCAGACGGGGCTCCGTGGTTGAAGATTGATGGGCAGGCCAACTTTGATGTGACAGGCAGCTCGACGGATGATTATGAAAGAACACTTCGTGTGCAGGACGCCGAGATCAAGTTCGAATTGATCGTGCGCGAAGGTATCAAGCTGGTTGTTAAAACAGAGCTTGAGCAAAAGCTGAACAAAGAAACAATGGATGATTCTTTTGATATGGGTAAATTCTTGGAAGAAGCATATATCCAAATTGAGACAGACAAGATTTCTGGTTTGCCTCGTGCAGTGATCACCGCCGGTAAACATCAAATGGCATTTGGTCAAAACTATCATGAACTGCCTATGTTTAAAGACTCTTTGCTTTACAACCTTTCAAAGCAAGATGAAGTGATCGGTTTCACGGTAGAACTTCCCGCGAACTTCTTTAAGATTGTAGACTCTGTCGCGATCTCGATGTTTGAAGCCGGCGCTGGCGATCTTAAAATTTCAGATGAAAAAGGGGCCTCTATCAAATTGAGTAAGGATCTGACTTCTCAGTTGTCAGCACAAATCTCTGGCATGATGAAAGAGCAAGCCGGAACTGACATCAAAGAAAAGCGGGGAAGCGTGGGCTTTGTGTTCAAGTCTGAAGACGGCTCTTGGAAAGTCTGGGCTGAAGGGCTTGTCATTGCGGATAGTCCCGTATTTCAAGACACGACGGTTGGCGGACAAGTCGGGGGCTCATACAAAGTAGGTCCTGGAGCTGTTGTGGTTGAGTACCAATACTTGGATAAACAAGCTCATGAAGTGGCCGTCGCTTACAATCTTCCCGTGGGAAGCTATCTGGTGTTGAGTCCTGAAATCCGTCATCGTATGGATCGCACGGGAACGGGTGCTGATGACACTGTTGTTGGAATCCGTGCTCGTCTGCAAGCTCACAAAGAGGCTCGCCACAATCTTCTCACTGGTAAGAAGAACTAATAAAGACCGTGGGACGCTTTTCAGGAGGGGGAAAGCGTCCCCCTTTTTTTTTGCGAGGGGGATTTATGACTAAATTTATTTTGATCATTGCGATTTCATTGATGTCTCAAGGGGTTCAAGCAAAGACATCCACGATTCAACGTGTTTTGTTTGAACTGGGATTTATGGAAGACCCTTCGGTGCAGATATGCCCCGAAAACACCCGCATCGACTTGACGGCCAGTGAAGAGCAGCTGTGGAGATCGGCTCAGAGGGCTCAAGAAGGTTATGATCAATGTGAGGCGGCGATTCACCTGCGAAGTTTGCTAGTGAGTTATCCTGGGGGGCGTTACTACAAAGAGGCGTATCGAGCCTATATTCAGACATTTTTAGATGTTCAAGACTTCATTATGGCGATGAATGAAGCCAATCAATACATTGATGACAACAAAGGATACAATGACTCTGAGTACATTCATCTTCTTTTGCTTCGCGCTGTTTATGGTGAAATCAAACAAACCTGGCGGGATAAAGAACGCCAGATGGAGTTTGTGTCACTCAGTTTGGGTGCGGCTTTGACTCAAACGGAAGAGTCTCCCTACCTTATGAATCTTCAGTATCGCAAATTTTTAGATCGCTATCCGAATTCAATCTGGAAGAATGAAGTCTTGGGAATGCTGAATGAGGCTCGCCAGATGTACGGAAGAAATGTTCTTAGTGAAGCGCGTTTCTATCTTATGAAAATGGACTACCCCACGGCTTTTCAGAAATACAATGTGATCTTGAAGTGGGGGCCGGTGGTCGAAATCTTCGAAGAGGCTTTGTATGAAGTGATTCAGTATCATTTTCAACTCTCGTGGATTTTAACCAACAAAAGTCTTTTAAGTGATTTTAAATTGAA
>JAHRXB010000205.1 GCA_019104905.1 Bdellovibrio sp. | reverse complement strand
CTTTGGCATTGGTGATTATCGCCCCGATTACTGTGAATATCTTTCTGTTTCACACAGTCTTAGCCCCTGCAGGGGTCGGACTTGCAATTCTTATGTTTGCACTTAATGTGATCTTAGGACTTGCTTACATTAATAGTTACAAGCCTCTTTTTAAAAGAGGCTGAGAAAAAAGGAGTTAGTTATGCTGTATCTTCGTAAATCTGATGAGCGAGGTTATGCTGAATTTGGTGGGTGGTTAAAGTCTCGTCATACGTTCTCTTTCAGTGAGTACTATGATCCCCAATTTATGGGCTTTCGTGATCTTCGTGTGATCAATCAGGATTGGATTGCGAAGGATTCAGGCTTTCCAACTCATCCTCATCGAGACATGGAAATTATCACCTATGTCTTGAAAGGAACGGTGGAGCATAAAGACAGCCTGGGCAATGTTGGGCAAATTCAGGCTGGGGAAATTCAGACGATGCATGCCGGAACAGGCATTCGTCACAGTGAATACAACCCCTCCAAAACGGAAGAGCTTCAACTTTTTCAAATTTGGATTATGCCGGATGTGGCTGGGGCACAGCCGGGATACACTCAGCAGTCTTTTAATCGGGAGCAGAAGTTAAATCAGTTGAAGCTCTTGGTCTCTAAAGACGGGCGTTTGGGCAGTCAGAAAATCAATCAGGATGTGGATCTATATGCTTCGGTCCTCGAGGGCGGTAAAGAGCAAGAGTTTGCGATCCGTGCGGGGCGAGGAGCCTGGGTGCAGTTGGCGGAAGGAGAGCTTGAGGTGAATGGAAAAGTTCTCAAATCTGGCGACGGTCTGGCGGTGCAGGACGAGAGCCTTTTGAAGATAAAAGCTGTTAAAGAGACTGAGTTTTTATTATTCGATCTTCGTTAAAAAAAAGGGAGCTCATGAGAGCTCCCTTTTGCTTTTTGAATCTTTAAAGCACTATTGGAAGTTTTGAACTTGCGCAATGTAGGGAAGGTTGCGGTAGTAACCTTGGTAATCAAGACCGTAGCCAACAACGAAGTCATTGGGAATTTTAAAACCGACGTGATCGATATCGCACTTCACTTTCAGAGCATCTGGTTTTTCAAGAAGAGCGATGGTGGTCAGGCTTTTGGGTTTGCGCGATAAGATAGAATTTTTTAAGTAATTCATCGTCAAACCTGTGTCGATGATATCTTCCACCAAAATCACATGGCAGTTTTCAACGGGGCTTGCGAGATCCAAAGTGACTTTCACTTCGCCAGAGGACGATGTGCCACCGTGATAAGATGAAACACCGAAGAACTCGCATGTGATGTCTGCGTTGATGTTGCGGATAAGGTCAGAGTAGAACATGAAGGAGCCCTTCAATACGCAAACCGCAACAACTTTTTCGTTTTTAAACTTTTTAGAAAGAGTTTCGCCCAGCTCTTTTACTTTGTTCTGAATTTGTTCTTCAGTGAGGTAGGGTTTAAGTGAAAGATTTGTCATAGTGATGTTTCTCCGTCTCTTACACAAAAGAATTGTTCATAATTTCGCCGAAACCGCCGCCGCCCGGGACGATGTATTGTTTGTCGTTGAGGCCGCGTTCCTGGTCCCAAAATTGGCCGGGAGTCGCCTCTAAAACTGCCTGAGGAGATAGTCCTCGGTCAAGCCTTAAGGCATAGATCACGACGTCCGGGTGCGCCTTGAGTAGATTCTTCAAATACTCTGGCGTCACAATCAGATTCAGGGCGATAAACTTTTTGGCGGGGCCGGGGATGTGGGTCTTGTAGTGGTCGATGGCAGTGACCATTGTATTCCCGGTGGCCCCCATGGGGTCGGGGAAGATGACGTGGGCGTCTTGCACATCACCCCCGATTTTCATGCCGCCGAACTCAGCCCCTGTGACGGCTTCTTTGCTGTTTGTCACTCGGGCCGCAAAGATATGATCCTGGCGGACGCTGTGGGCCGGGAGGGAGTAATGCAAAAAATTATAACAGATATGGCTGGGGTAAGTTCCGGCGCGAGCAAGATTGACACTGACCGCTTTTTGGCTTGCGGCGATCCTTGTGCCTTGCAGCTTTTTGTCGGGATGAAGGGCGGTCATTCGTGTCGGCTCTTCAAATTTTTCAATCGTAAACTCGTTGTTCACGGTGATGGAGATCAAATGAGTGTAAAGAACTTCCACGATGCGGTTGATCTCGGGTTGAAAGCTTTCCGGAGAGCAAAGTCTTGCTAAAAGACCGTTGAGAAAAGGACTATCGATGATGTGCACCTGGGGCCCATAGTGATGGGTCAACTCTTGTTGGAATGGCATGGTGGAACCTTTTTATTTAAGTTAGTTGCCTTTTTCGAACTCAATAAAGATCACAAAATCACTGTCTCCAGCTCGAAATTGAGGGGAACGTAAGATTTTGTAGATGTCGTACGAAACGAGTTCGTCTTCATTTTCTAAATTAGACTGTGCCGGCATGACGCCCGCCATGAAAAAGCCCGTGTCACCACCAATTTCGAAAATGGCCGGGAAAGACTTTCTTTGAATTTCAAAAGTTCCCGCGGAGGTTGGCTCGCGCCAAGAGCGAAGAACCTCAAAATTTCCCCGCAGATTATTGGCATCCATTTCATTCACTTCAAATACGGAAGTGTGTCCGATTTCTCGGGACGGATCGCGAGAATCTTTGATGCCGTAAAACCATTGCGCGGCGGCTTTGGCATCGGTGAGGGAATGTTCTTCTTTGTGAAGGATCTTAACCTGGGGGGCGCTCAGGGCTTTGTTGATGCCGGGAAGAATGCCCGCTGAGTAATCGTTAAAGCTCATAAATTGACCCGTGTTGCGACTGGCGGAAATAAAAGAGTTGAGGCTGCCGCGTCCGACTTCGGCATAGTAGAACACCAAATGGGGGGTGCCTGCTTTAGTCGAAGTTTTGGTGTCTTTGGTTTTGTCGCCGACGGGAGTGGATGTCGGAGAGGGCGCTGCCGCGGCTGTTGGGGGAGTCACTTTGTAGGCTGTGACGACGCCATCAGCAGCGTCGGCATCAGCAGGAGGAGCGGCTTGTGAGGCTTGATCGGCCGTAGGCTCCTCGTGGGTGGCTGAGGCCTCTGTGAAATTAGCGGCAGGATTGCCGGTTGAGGCATTGATTTGAACCGTGGATTTAAGATAGCTCACGCGGCGCTCAAGATTTTGTTGGCCCTTTTGATAAAGAGTGATGCCGGCTCCGCTGGCGATAATAACCAAAAGAGAAAGTTGAATCAGCGGGTTGCCAAAAAATTTTTTCCACGCGGGAGGAGTGGCCGGCTTGAAGTTTTCAATGTCAACGCCACACTGAGCACAGTATTTGTCTTTAGGTTGTTGGAAACCACAACGTGGGCAGTTAATGAGCATCGAAATTCAAGTCCTTTTAAATATTCGAAAAATCCTTAAAAATAGACTAAGGCAAAGCGACTTGACCCACAATAAAATTATTCATACCTTTTGAGAGCGGGATCCTCGCGTTCTTACAGGAGAACGAGTTGGGGTGACTGAAATTATTGCGAAGAGTGGTGGATGAAAAAGTACAAACCAAAATCCGGCGAAAAAGTGGAAGTGATTGAAGAAATTATCCCGCCGAAGGTCGAGCTTCCCTTTGAGTTTTCGCCAGAACATTATCCAGTTCTTCTGCAAGAGGTCTTGGCGGCTTTCTATCCCTATCGCCAAAAGCCGGATGCAACCTATTTTGATGGCACCTTCGGAAGAGGCGGGCACTACTCTGCAATGAGGTATGTGATTCCCCAGATGAAAGCCACGGTTATGGACCAAGATCTAGCTGCCGTGGAGTTCGCGAAAACCCGCTTCCAGACTGAAGTCGAGAAGGGCCAGTTAAAGGTAATTCATGGAAACTTCTCACAGTTTTCAGAACAAAATATAAAAAATTTTGATATGATGCTCTTAGATTTAGGTGTGAGCTCTCCGCAGTTGGACCAGGCCGAACGAGGCTTTAGTTTTTACCACGATGGCCCCCTGGATATGCGAATGAATCAGCAGCAAGGATTGACGGCTGAGGTGCTTGTGAATACGGCAACAGAAGAGGATCTCATTCGAATCTTCAAAGAGTATGGCGAAGTTTATCGTCCGGCTCGTGTCGTGCGTGCGATCGTTCAGGATCGCAAAGAAAAAGCATTTCAATCGACGAAACAACTTGCGGGACTTATTGAGCGCGTGGATGGATGGCAAATCAAAGGTCATCATCCAGCGACGAAGTATTTCATGGCATTGCGTTTGGCGGTGAATTCCGAGCTGGAAGTCATAGGGGAAGCCCTTCCTGCAATGATGAAGGCTTTGAATCCCGGAGGACGTCTTGCCGTGATCAGCTTCCATTCGTTGGAAGATCGTATTGTGAAGAATATTTTCCGTAATGCGGAAAATTTAGGAAGATCGGTTTATAAAAAAGTGATTGTTCCCACTCAGGAAGAGTGTGACCAAAACTCTCGCTCGCGATCCGCGAAGTTGAGAGTCTTCGAGAGGAGTGCTCAGGATGAGCTCGGAAAACTTTAGGCAGTTAAAGCCGTTCTTTAGTATTTTGCTAATCATAGCAACCTTGTTTTCGATCGTCTTCTTGCAGATGGAAGAGCGTCGTATGGGTTACAGTGTTCTCAAATTAACTCGTGAACATAAAAAAGTTTGGGAAGAAAAACGTGTCAAAGAGATCGCTTTAGCGAAGATCACACGTCCGCAATTATTGGACACCGTCGCCCAACAGAAATTCACACTTAAAAAAGTTCAAGCAAACCAGATCATCCATCTCAGTGGACCTATTTCCGAGAGCGTGGATAAAGTCGTGAATAAAGGCCTGGCAAAAAAGGATCTGTAGTTGAAAACACGTATTGTAATTATCTTCGTTGGTATTTTGGCGTTATGGTCGATGTTGATCTTGCGTGCGGGTTATTTGCAGTTCCTGCCGAATGATCGATTGAACTCTTTGCAGAACAGACAGTTTCAAACAAAGGTCACCCTGCAGGCTCGTCGCGGCGCTATTGTCGACAGCAATGGGCGTGATCTGGCAATGTCGGCCACTGCGTATTCCTTATATGCGGACCCCAAAATTTTAGAAAACAGAAAAATGGTGGCAAAAAAACTGGCCAAGGTTCTGAATCAGAATCCGGAGGCGATTTTTGCCAAGATCAAAGATGGCAACCGTCGTTTCGTTTGGATTCAGCGCATGTTAGAGCAAGATAAAGCGGATGAAATCAAGTCTTGGAACTTGCGAGGTCTTTCCTTCGTGGAAGAGTGGCGCCGCGTTTACCCCAACGAGACCCTGTTAGCACAAACCTTGGGATTTTTGGGGATCGAAGGGCAAGGTCTTGAGGGATTGGAGCTGGGCTACAATCAACTTCTGACGGGCAACCAAAAAAAGGTCATGGTTAAGAGAGACGCCCGCGGCCGTCCTTTGATTAACGATGGACTGATGTTCACGGAAAATCCAGAAGGCAGCGAGTTGCGTTTGACCGTCGATGCCGATCTTCAATATCGTTTGGAGTCTGAATTGGTGAATGCCGTGTCTACTTTTGAAGCGGACCACGCCGTGGGTGTGATTTTAGATGCGAAAACGTCGGCTGTCTTGGCGCTGGCTTCGGCGCCTTCTTTTGACGTGAATAAAGCGATGAAGTCTCCGGCAGAGCATCGCAGAAATAAGATCGTCACGGATGCTTTTGAGCCAGGCTCTACGATGAAGACTTTTGTAATTGCGGCCGCTTTGCGTGATGGTTTGATTCAGCCAAACACAAAGTTCTATTGTGAAAAAGGCAGCTTCAAAGTGGGTGATCGAGTTATTCGTGAGGCTGAGTCCAAAGAAAAATTTGAGGATCTGACGGTGGCGGAAATTCTGGCGGTGTCTTCGAATGTGGGGACCACCAAGATTGCCTTTAAGATGGGCCCCGATCGCTTGCGCCAAGGACTTCTTGATTTCGGTTTTGGTCAAAAGCTGGGGGTGGATTTGCCTGGCGAGGCTCGAGGAATGGTTCAAGCTCTTCCTTGGCGTCAACATCTTCTCAGTAATATTTCTTTTGGCCATGGAATTTCCGTGACGCCGTTGCAGGTGGCGAATGCTTTTGCGGCGATTGCCAACGGGGGAGTTCTTAACACTCCTTACATCGTTCAGTCCATTCGCGATGTTGAAACGGGAGAACTCACAGAGACTAAAGTAAAACCTATCCGCCGGGTTCTTTCTGCAGAACAAGCTGCGCAGATGCGCGCTATGTTGTTGGGTGTGACCACTAAAGGCGGTACTGGTGGAAATGCGCGCGTTGAAGGATTCATGGTGGGAGGGAAGACCGGGACGGCTCAAAAGGTCAACCCCAACGGACGTGGTTACTTAAAAGGCGCTTACATCTCAAGTTTTGGTGGTTTTATTCCGGCCAACGATCCTAAGTTTGTGATCTATGTGGCGGTGGATTCACCTCGGAAAGCCTATTATGGGGCGACTGTGGCGGCACCGTTGTTTTCGCGTGTAGCCTCTTATGCCGTTCGTAAAGAAGG
>JAHRXB010000190.1 GCA_019104905.1 Bdellovibrio sp. | reverse complement strand
TTCACTTCAAAAATGAGTCTCATGAGGACTTTTGCCTCTGTTTAGATATCCTACGCGAACAAAAAGCCGCAGTAGGCATGCCTGATTTTTTAGCATCTTACCGCATCGTCAAGAACTCCCGCTCTAACAATAAGGTCCACGCCGCCGCCTGGCGCTGGAAAATTCTACGTCAACGAGAGAAGCTGGGACTTTTCCCTAGTCTGTTTTACTTTACATCTTACGTGCTAACTTCTCTAAGAATGAGAACCTGAGGAAATTATGATTTTAGTTTTCGGAAAAAACGGTCAAGTTGCCACAGCCCTACAAGAAGTTCTGCCCAATGCTCTTTTTTTAGACAGCAAAGAGGCTGATTTTTTGTTTCCGGATAAAATCGCCACTCTACTTGACGAAAAAAAGCCACAAATCATCATCAACGCCAGCGCCTATACCGCCGTCGACAAGGCCGAAGATGAGCGCGAGACCTCTTTAACCATCAATGCCAAAACCCCGGGCGTCATCGCTCATTGGTGCAAACAAAATAATTGCACGCTGCTTCACTACTCAACGGACTACGTTTTCCGTGGGGACGGCGATCGACCTTGGCTAGAAAATGACCCGACATCTCCCGTAAATTGGTACGGGGAAACCAAACTTCAAGGAGAAAAAGAAATCCTGGCATCGGGATGTAACGCCTATATTTTCAGAATTTCCTGGGTTTACAGTCCGTGGGGAAATAATTTCCCTAAAACGATTCTTCGCCTGGCCAAGGAACGCGAACAACTGAGTGTCGTCAATGACCAGTGGGGAGCCCCGACAGACGCAAGAGATGTCGCCCGAGTCAGCGCGAAGTTAGTAAAAAATCTTGAGAGCAAGCTTCCCTGCCCAGAGCCTGGAATATATCATCTGCGCTTCGAGGAGTATCAAACCTGGCATCAGTTTGCGTCAAATATCGTCGAAAAGGCCCGCGCCGCAGGGGAAAATCTCAAAGTTAAAGAAATTCGCCCGGTCACCAGCTCAGAGTTTCCAACCAAAGCTAAACGCCCGGGGAATTCAAGATTAGGCAGCAAATACCCACAGGGTTTATTTGAGTAATTCGTGCGAGCCGAGCACAAAATCTAAGAGGCCCTTTTGGCCAAATACTCAATCAGAGCTTCTCGAATAAGTTTTTGATATTTCGTGTCTTTTTTTGCAGCGAGCTTTTTATACTGATCCAAAAGATCTGAGGAAAGACGCAAGGTAATCGTTTTATCCTTAGGCATATGCTGCAAAAGATCACTAACCTTAGACCATCGCTCGGGCGTGTCGAAGACAAAAGACAAATCCCTTTCCACGGGATCAGTATTCACTTTTCTTTTTAACCTTGAATTCACCTTTTGTTTTTTCATACTCACGCAACCTTTTTATTTCTTTTTCCCTGGCGACACATCGACATGTAATTCTGCAATTGTATTTACATGTTGTAAACACAAAATCTAAGGAGCAGTAATTGCTAAGTATAATTGTCCTGCATATTTTTTGACGCACCGGGGACCGAAAAAAGAACAGACACCCCCAAAAACTTGACTGGTGGGGATTCCAGAATATTATTCTGCTTTTATTTATCTTTTGGAGAGAATCCTATGACAATTTTAGTGACCGGCGCTGCTGGATTTATTGGCAGTTGTTTTGCCAGACATCTTCTTTCACAAAAACACACCGTAGTGGTTCTTGATAAATTGACCTATGCGGGACATCTTGAAAATCTTGAAGGTCTCATCGACAATAAGACTCTTTTCTTTGAAAAAGGCGATATTGCTGATGACGCCTTTGTTGCATCTTTGTTTAAAAAGTACCAATTCGACGCCGTGACAAACTTTGCAGCAGAGTCTCATGTTGATAACTCAATCCATTCCCCTCGAGAGTTTATTGAGACAAATATCATCGGCACCTTCACCCTTCTAGATAACAGCCGAAAATACTGGTCTTCTTTGCCCGAAGAAAAAAAACAAAGCTTCCGTTACCTTCAAGTTTCTACGGACGAAGTTTATGGAACACTTGGCGAAACCGGAAAGTTCCACGAGGCACTTCCGTACCAACCGAATTCTCCTTACTCTTCTTCAAAAGCTGGGGCGGACCATCTTGTACGCGCTTGGCACCATACTTATGGTCTTCCAACGGTCACGACGAATTGTTCTAACAACTATGGTCCCCGCCAATATCCTGAAAAGCTCATCCCCGTGATGATCACCAATGCCCTACAAGAAAAAAACCTTCCTGTTTATGGCAATGGCGGTAATATTCGCGACTGGATCCACGTTGAAGATCATGCCAATGGTGTTTACTTGGCTTTGACGCGCGGGACACCCGGCGAAACTTATTGCTTTGGTGGGAACTCTGAACGACGCAATTTAGATGTCGTGAAGGCGATTTGTGCCACATTGGATAGCATTCAGCCTCGTAAAAACGGCAAAAGCTATTCGGAGCTCATTTCATTCGTTCAGGACCGTGCTGGTCATGACTGGCGCTATGCCATTGACGACAGCAAGGCGCAGAAGGACTTGGGCTTTGAACGTAAGTACAAGAATTTCGAAGATGGCCTTAAAGCCACTGTCGACTGGTACCTAGCTAACTCTGCATGGTCCCAAAAAGTACTAGAAAAGAATAAGAAGTAATCAGAAACAAGGAAGAGACCGCAATAGTCCTTGTTTTGAATAAGCAAGAATCAGCTCATCCTGAGTCATTAATATTAAATTTTCTTTGCGCGCGGTGGCCACGATAATCCGATCTGCGGGGTCACCGTGAAAACCGCCTGGGAGGCGGCTAGACTCAACGGCGACCTCGGGCGAAATAGAAAGAACCTCAAGGCGCAGTGATTCGAGGGACTGCTGAATCCAGTCAAGGCAAGGCTGCGCCAAGGTGATTCTCCCCTTAGCCTCAAGCATACTGATTTCCCAAAGAGAAATTGCCGAAATGGATAAGCCCGCAGCCTGAAAAGCCCGATCCACAAGTTTGCGTGACGGCCCTTTGGCCATTTTCTCATGGCCCATCGCAATCCAAAGCCACGCGTGAGTATCAAGAAGAATGGCTTCATTTTTCATCGGCATCCCATTTCTCGCTAAGAGATCCGACGACATCTCCTTGAACTTCGATCGTGCCTGACATGCTTCCAAAAGGGCTCATCTTTTCTTCTTCAGAGTCATTTTGTGCGGGAACAACCTTAACAACAGGCTTTCCGTGCTTGGTAACAACGACAGCTTGGCCATATTTTTTAACCCGATCCATCACCATCAAACACTGAGCCTTAAACTGTCCCGCCGGCATTTTTTTATTCGCCATAAGTAGCCCCTTTTTACTATGGTCATAATATCATGGTCATATATAAAAAGCCACTTGCTTTTGCAAACAAAGTGAATCAGGAATAGGGTTTACAATTGGACCTATATCGAAGGGTGAGACTCCGAGGAGACGAAATAAAGAGAGTTTTCGCAAAATGCCGACCGAGCAGTGTCGATATCCGGAGCAACTATATGAAATGGAGAACGAATGCTAAAGCGAAGCGACACGGGGCTTTTTGGAAAAACAGGCTTTTCAGATGCGAGCCGCCTAAAAGAGAACTCTGATGAACTCTTGATCCTCATGAGGGTCGCATACAGCAGAAGAATCTTCTACCAAGTTCTTCACATGGGCCACATGGCCACAGAGCTTGCCATGAAGGCAGTCTATGCAAAAAACAACAACAAGGAGCACCCGTGGGGACATGACTTGCCGGAGATTGCTGTCTATAATTACAACCTACAACAGTCGCTAATCGCAGATATCAAAGCTGACAGCGGCATTCATGCGCATTATAACCTAATAGGAACGGCATGGAACATGCAAGATCGATATCAGAGGAAAGTAATCAAACGCGAGGACGCTGCCAGCCTCAAAGTAGCCTATAGGGAGATCACAAAATGGATATTTTTGAAGTATCTTTAAGAATAGATTCCTTATTGTCTAAAAGTTTGACACCGGATTCTGTCAGCGTACTAAAGGCCAATGGCTCTATTGGAACCATCAAAATCGTCTCTTCGCAATTCGAGGGACTTTCGTTAGTTGAACGTCTTACGACAACTCTACAACTAATCAATCAATCTGAACCAAACTTGCTGAATAATTTCGATATTGCTTTTGTCTTAGTATCTAAGAGCGAAGACAGCACTTGGGTTGACTATAAAAAAATGAACGAAGAGACGCAGACCAGCACAAACAAACGCGTCGCCAGGGATGCCGCAAACTAGCAAGCATCTCGATCTAAGCGCTAAGCCTTCTTTTTGTAAACAACTTGCTCTAGCCGCTCGATTCGCTCTTCAAGCGATGCGTTGCCGTCCATGGATTTACGCAGAAACCAATTCAGAAACGTCTGATAGCCCATTCCTTGTTTTTCACCCTCAATCTCAAGCCATTCCAAGACATCAGGATCAAGACGAAAGGTTTTAACCAACTTGACGCAGCACGGGGCTTAAAAAGAATCTGGAACCTTCATTTTTTTTTGACTATGATTCCGCTTTTAGGAGGAGAAAATCATGAAGGGTATTGTTCTTGCTGGCGGTAGTGGTACACGTTTATTTCCCACAACAAAGTGTGTTTCGAAACAACTTCTCCCCGTTTATGATAAGCCAACAATCTATTATCCGCTTTCAACCTTGATGCTTGGTGGAATTCAAGAAATTCTGATCATCAGCACTCCTCGCGATATTCCTCTAATTCAGGATCTTTTGGGCGATGGTTCTAACTTTGGTATCAAACTTGAGTACGCTGTACAGCCTAAACCAGAAGGAATTTCCCAGGCATTTTTGATCGGCGAACATTTTATCAAAAACAGTCCCACATGCCTCATTCTGGGGGATAATCTGTTTTACGGGCACAGCATGCCTCAGCAACTTTCGTCTGCTGCGAAGATTGAAAAAGGGGCTCGCGTGTTCGCTTACCACGTGAACGATCCTGAACGATATGGTGTCGTCGAGTTCGATAAAGATGCAAGAGCTCTTAGCATCGAAGAGAAACCAAAAGCTCCAAAGTCAAATTGGGCCGTCACAGGTTTGTACTTCTATGATGGCACTGTTGTGGAAAAAGCTAAGAGTTTAAAGCCCTCTGCCCGTGGTGAACTTGAGATCACAGATTTAAATAGAATGTATCTCAATGAAGGCAGCCTGTCCGTAGAGCGTCTTGGTCGCGGAGTCGCGTGGTTGGACACAGGAACGCCTGAGTCGTTGATTTCCTCTTCTATGTTTGTTCAAACGATCGAAGAGCGTCAGGGCTTGAAGATTGCGTGTCTTGAAGAAGTTGCTCTTTACAAAGGCTTTTACGATAAACAAACTTTGATTAAGATTATTGACTCATATCCGAAGTCCTCTTACAAAGACTACTTAATCAAAGCTGTTGAAGGAAAATTAGCGTAATGGAGATTATTGAGTTTCCGATTAAAGGCTTGAAACTAATTAAGCTAAAAGCTTTTCACGATGATCGCGGTTTTTTTACCGAAAGATTCAACTTAGAAAAATTTAAAGAGCTGGGCCTTCCTGCTGAGTTTGTACAGGATAATTTTTCCCGTTCGAAGTATGGCGTTTTGCGTGGACTTCATTATCAGACAGATCCAGCGCAAGGAAAGCTTGTGACTTGCCTTAACGGCGAAATTTTTGATGTTGCTGTGGATATTCGCAAGGATTCTCCAACCTATGGGCAGCACGTTTCGGTTACTCTTCGCGGAGATGAACCTAGTTGGTTCTGGATTCCCGCAGGGTTTGCGCATGGGTTTTGTGTGACTTCGAAGGAGGGGGCGGATGTGTTGTATAAGGTGGATGCTGAATATAATCCTAAAACAGAAAGATCCCTCTACTGGAATAGCCCGCCATTACGAATTAACTGGCCATCAATTGAATACACGCTGAGCCCCAAAGACTCATCTTGCGAGAAGTTCACATAAAGTATCTTGTCACATGAGTCGCAAACAGCATTAATCCAAGCCATATTCGCTTAAACATTATAAACACATAAATCTCAACAACCTACAGTTACAAATAGAACACAGGCACAAATGAATATAAAAAAAATAGCACGAAGAATAAGAAAGACTATCTTCCGCTCTTCTATCAACAATAGCAAATTATACGAAAAAGAGTTTATTAAGCATTCCAATTCATCTTCCGGCCTGGGAAGTTCTTTTGTGAAATACAAAGCTCATAACCTTACTTCACAAGAGGTTAGCCGCGTAAAACATATCGCGCTCTACCTAACTCAGTTTCACACGAATAAAGAAAATGACCAGTGGTGGGGAAAAAACTTTACAGAATGGGTTAATGCGACGAAGGCAACACCACAGTACGAAGGGCACCATCAACCTCACCTACCACACGATGTTGGCTTTTATAACCTACTTGAGAAAAGTACATGGAGTCAGCAAATTGATCTTGCGAAAAATTATGGAATATATGGCTTTTGCTTTTACTACTACTGGTTCAACGGGAAACGTTTGCTTGATGGTCCACTAAACTTATTCTTGAAAGACAAAGAGCTAGACTTTCCGTTTTGCTTATTCTGGGCAAATGATAGTTGGACACGTACATGGCACGGCTTTTCAGACAACAAAGGCTCGGAGCGGGAGGTTCTTATGGAACAATCCCACAACGATCTCGATGACGAACTTTTTATTACCCATTTATTGGACCACTATTTTTCTGATAAACGATATATCAGAGTAAACGACAAGCCACTCTTAATCGTTTATCATACTTACCTTTTTAAAAATATATCAAAAACTACAGAAAAATGGAGATCAATTGCAAAGCGCCGCGGAACAGATCTATTCTTAATGTATGTTTTGATGCCAGGACAAGAAGATGCCCCACTAATTGATGGCTTCGATGCTGCAATGCAATTCTC
>JAHRXB010000109.1 GCA_019104905.1 Bdellovibrio sp. | reverse complement strand
AAAATCTGACAGAACCTGAAATTTTTACTTAAATTCGATATTCTCAATGGTCACGAATTCTTCTCCGGCCGGTTTGACAATACGCACCTCATCCCCCAGCTTCTTGCCCAAAAGGGCCCGGGCCACCGGGGACTTCCAGGAAATCTTACCATTCTTGGGATCGAACTCGTCTTCGCCGACGATTTGATAAACGAGCTCGTCCCCTTCCTCATTAGCCAACGTCACCGTCGCACTAAACAAAACCGTATTCCCTTTCATCTGCTTAGGGTCCACGATTTCGGCATCCTCAATTCTTTTAGTTAAAAAATGAACGCGCTTGTCGATTTCACGCAGTCGACGCTTTCCATATTGATAGTCGGCGTTCTCAGAGCGATCTCCATTGCTTGCCGCCCATGCGACCACCTCGACAAGTTTGGGTCGCTCCACATGCATGAGTTCATGATACTCTGCCTTGAGTTTCGCTAGACCTTCGGGGGTGATGTAGTTCTTTTTAGTGTCCATAGTGCAAGACTCTAGACCATCTACCAGAAAGGTTCCAGTCCGTTTTCTCATTTGCCCCCAACTATTTCTTAGAAGAACGTCGGACCTAGACTTAAGCGCTATTAAATATCCAGAGAAAATCTCCGAAAAACAATTGAGGAGGAAATGATGAAAAAACAGTGGAAACGGTTGCTTATCGCCGCGCTCACATCATCGTCTGTTTTTGCTGTAACCTGGTATTGGTATCAGTCTACAGATCATCGAATTTCCGCTCATGGAAATGAAAAGCCTTTGGCTTACGTTGGTAAAGTTGTCGAAGACATTCAACGTCGTCCTTCTTCTCGCCTCTTGTGGCAACTTGTAAATACGGGAGAGCCTCTTTACAACGGAGAAGCGATTCGTACCAGTGAACGTGGGGAAGTTCGAATTCAATTTGTCGATTCGGATCGCTATTTAGATCTGGAACCTGAGTCTTTGATCGTCATCAAAAAGTCCGAAGGCGAAATCGCCTTGGATCTGATGGAAGGTAGTCTGTTTGTTAACGCGAAGGCCGGAAATGAAACCAACGCCCCGGGACTGGTTCTAAATTCCGCTAAAGGAAAAGTCGATCTCTCGCGTGCGTCGGCGTCTCTTTCTAAGGGACGTGGCGATTCCGTCGACGTTCAAGTTCTTGAAGGAAAAGCTTCGATCAAAGGAAGTGATGGACAAAGTCAAGACCTCACATCACGAACTGAGATCAAGATCTTAAGTCCACTGCCGCAAAAGCCTTTTGCCATGGATGCGGAGTCTTTGCAGCCCGTGCCTTTCCAATGGCAAGGGTTCCCTGCAAACACCCAAGTTTCTGTTTGGGTGGGATCTAGCCGAAAACAACTGAAAGAGTTGGCCAAGGCTACTTTAAATCAGTCACAAGTTATGGCATCACTGCCCTTTGGACGTCACTACTGGAAACTTGTAGGAACAAATCCTGACGGGCATGTGGTTGCTGAAAGCCCCATCTATAAAACAGAAGTTTTGGCACGATATGCTCCGACGGTGGTCTTCCCGACGGCGGATGCCGAAATTCCCGCCTCCAGTACACCTTTTGATTTAACCTTTAAATGGCAAAAGGGCGACGACACAAGACAAATGACTTTGGAAGTTTGGAAAGATCCAAACCTCAAGGAAAAACTCACCGCCAAATCCTTCACGAATGAAGATAGCTTCACTGTGCCTTCCTTAAAGGCCGGCACTTACTATTGGCGTATGAGTTCTTACTATGTTGATTCTGACAAGCCGGTTTTAGGTAAGGTTCAAAAATTTGTCGTTAAACCTGCCAATGAGGTGAGTGTCCAAGCAAAAGCGCCGACACCCCCTCCGATTGTTCCTGTGGAAGTCAATTTCACAATGCCGGAAACTCAAACGACTCAGTACTACGTGGAAAGTCCTCGCTTAGGCCTGTCATGGAAAGCGGATAAGACAGAACAAGTCACATCATGGAGAGTTAAACTTCTTCAAGAAAATGCGGACCCCTCTTCAGCGGCCACCATGGAAGTCAAAGACACCACTCTTTCAACTCCTGTCAGCAAGCCCGGTCGATACATTGCTTCGATTGAAGCTCTGAACAAAGACGGTCAAGTTCTTGGCACCACTTCGTCACAAACTTTGACAGTGGCACCTCTGCCTCTTTTGCAATCGCCGCAATTTCTTCCCGCAGAAGGCACACTTCAGGCAACTCTCGATGGCAAAACTCAACTTGAGTGGACCGCCTTGGATGGAGCCAAAGAGTACTGGCTGACCATTCGTAAAGATGGCAAAGAACTTAAACGTACAAAATATTTGAAAAACTCAACGGCGTTGAGAAATCTGTTGCCTGGCGAATATGAAGTTGAAGTGGAAGCTTATGATTCTTATGGACGGAAGAGTGAACAAGGGCCTTCGCGAAAACTGATCGTACCAGATAAGTCCGGCGTTCGCGCTCCGACACTCAAAAAGATTAAGGTCAACTGATGCTAAAGCGTAGCGCGTTTTTTATTCTTATCTTCACACTCTGGACCGCGACGGTCTGGGCGGCCCCCTATCGCCGACTTGTGAATTTTGAGTGGGAAGCGATTGAAGGCGCGAAAAGCTATGAAATTGAACTGACTCAAGTGAAAGAAAAAGATCCTAAAACGTTCACTTTTAAAGTTCAAGAGGCGGCCTGGAACGGACGATTGACTCCGGGAAAATATCTTATGAAATTGCGCTCTCGCGACTATCGCGGTGTTCCTGGAGAATGGAGCCCGGAGAGTGACTTTAATGTGGGATTGGATACGGCCGCACTCAAATTCCCCGCCTCCCGATCTCGTATTACGACCAAAGAGACCGACAAGACCAAACTGGAATTCCAGTGGGCTCCCGTACCTGGCGCGGATCAGTATCACTTCAGTTTGACTTCGGAAGATGGAAAAACACAAATTTCAGAGGTGCTCAGCGAGCCCTCCTTTAAAACATCCGTCCCTGTTGCGATGAGTTACACCTGGAAAGTTTCCGCCTCCAACAAAGAAGGCATTCAAAGTGAAGCCACCGCCGTCAGTCAGTTCTCGGTTCTTGGCAAGGCTTTGGAGAACCCCAAAATTGATAAACCTGAAAGTGAGTTTGTGCGCGAGATCAAGTGGACCCGTCCCGACTACGCCACTAAATACGATGTCTATATCTTCAAGGGCAACCCCACGACCAAAAAGTGGGAAAAATTTAAAGTGATCGAAAATACGGAGGAAGACTCTCTGGCCTTCGATCAGTCTTGGCCGGGGGGAAAATATCAAATCGCGGTTCGCGCCAAGTCGGACATGCGACCCCACTCGACTCTCATTAAACAAACTTTTTCAGTGCGCAATGGCGATCGTTCCCCTGCGGCTGAATACACCGCACTTGTAAGAAAATCCATTGATCGCGTCACTGGATGGTATGCTATCGCAAGCTATCTTATTACCGAAATGCAGTTCCGCGGAATAAATCCCGAAAAGAACTCTTCGGTTGCCTATAGTGCTATGGGAGGAACCGGCAGAATGGGCGTGGGCTGGTTCAGTCCGGATACTCCGTGGGGATTTTTGGGCATCATTGATCTCAGCGGATTTACGTTCAATGGAAAAACTCAAACTTTTGCTTCCACAGAGCTGAATGCTGTCTATCGCAAGTCCGTAGGCGACCGTGGTGAAGCGCGCTTTCAGATGGGACCTTACTACAAAGAACTTCCTGAGACCGTGGGCGATCCCTTCTCAGGTCAATCCGAAGATCTTAAGATTTCTTCTGCAGGTCCGCATTTAGGAGCTGAGTACTGGTATTCCCTGACGCCCAAACTGGGTTTACAAATTAATGCACACATGTATATGTCCTTGATGAAGATCAGCACACCCAATGGAGAACCTCTCACTCCTTCTTTGTCCACTCAATTTGGATTCTTGGGCAGCTATCGCTTCACGCCGACCTTTACGGGTCTCGTGGGTTACGCCCGTCGTGAAGATAAAATGTCTTATAATGCGGTTCCTAGTGCCAGCAACTTTGCGGTTGATGGAGATGTGAATGAGTCCACTATCGTCGGAAACTATCTAAACTTTTTTGCGGAGTGGGCTTTCTAGCTCGTGGAGATTGTATGAGAATACCTATTTCAACCAAACTCATTACAGTGACAATTCTGATTCTGGTGGCCGCGACTGGAACCATCACCTGGATCTCTTCAGCATACTTTGAAAAGAAAGCCTCAGAGCAAGTGGATATCGCCAACCTGGAATCGGCGGCCGCCAAAGCAAAAGAAGTTGATAACATTGTCAGCTCGTTGGTTGATAAAACCCGCGTGACAGCCTCTCTTTTAATGAAAGGCACCTCAGAACAAAACGGCACGGGCGATGACTTTGACTTCAACTTTACAAAAGACAAAAACTTTGTGGCCTTAGAAATTTTGAAACTCAATGGAAGCTCTGTTGAAACTGTCGCACGCCGAGTAAAGGAAGAATCACTTCGTCCCTACGGCCTTACCGGTACTTACCTAATTCACTTGCGCTCTTGGCAAAAGTTCCCGATTCGTTCGGTCGCTCAAGGAAGTATCGAGTTAAAAAATGCCTCTTATCCGAAAGCCCCTGCGATGGTGACTATTGGAATCCCCTTGATCCGGGATGCTCAGGGGAAAATCACTCATGTCGCTTTGGCGGACGTGACTTTGGCTCCGTTGGAAAAACCTTTCACCGATCCCTCTGAAAGAACTCAATACTTAGTGGATCGTTACGGCGAGCTGTTAGCTCATAAAGATGAACAAAAGGCCATGGCGCGCCTGAATATGAACAAAAATCCTTTCGTACAAAAGGCTTTGGTTCAAAAATCTCCGCAATATCAAACAAAGTTCATTGATCCAGATTCCGAGAAAAACTATTTTGGCGCCTCTGTGAAAACGTCTTTTGGGGCGACCGTCGTTTCTCAAACCTCGGAAGAAACGATTCTGGAAGTGTCGCATGAGGTAAAACGCCGAGCGATCTTTGTGGCGGGATCCGCCATCTCCATGGCGATCTTCTTTATCTTCTTGTTCTCAATGACCCTGACCTCCCCGATTGAAAAATTGGCCGAGATGATCAACTTGGTTTCCAAAGGAAACTTCGACGTCAAAGCCCGTGCCCAAGTGAAATCCCATGACGAGGTGGGTGACTTGGCCGAAGCATTCGATCACATGACGGATGGTCTGAAAGAACGCGACAAAGTGAAAAGTCTTTTCTCGAAATTCCACGGCTCTTCTGTGGCCGAGGACTTGATCAGTAAAGATATCGGTGTTGGCGGTAAATCCAGAGACGTGGTGGTTTTCTTCTCGGATATTCGTGGATTCACGGCTTTCTCTGAAAAACGATCCCCCGAAGAAGTCGTTGAGATGCTCAATGAATATTTTGGAGTGATGGTAAAAATCATCAACGCCCATGGCGGTGTCGTCGACAAGTTTATCGGAGATGCGATCATGGCGGTTTGGGGAGCCCCTCGAGGTTCGGATCGTGACCCACACAATGCCGTGCGCGCTTGTTTGGAAATGCGGAAGGCCCTTGAAAGCCTCAACGAATTGCGCCTCAGTCGCGGGCAACCTGCCATCAATATTGGTATGGGATTACATGCCGGAGCGGCAATTTCCGGAACCATCGGTTCTGACGAGCGTATGGAGTACACGGTGATCGGAAACACGGTCAATACGGCTTCTCGTATCGAAGCTTCCACCAAAGCCTTCGGCGCTGACCTTCTTGTTTCTGACACTGTGGTTGAGAAAATTGGCGAAGACTTCAAGATTGAGTTGGCCGGAGCTGCCGAAGTAAAAGGTCGCTCGGAAGCCTTGAAAATGTTCAAAGTGCGCGGCTATCGCGCTAGCGACGGCAGCATGGTCGAAGTTTCAACGCCCTACTCAGACTATGAAGCTGAGTCCGCCGACAAAGTGAAAGTCAAAGCGGCCTAAACTGATCCCTCTGCCTGTGCATACGAACCTAAGACCTCGCTCTGATTTGGGCGAGGTTCGGACC
The DNA here is from genome assembly GCA_019104905.1 of Bdellovibrio sp. Classification (GTDB taxonomy): domain Bacteria; phylum Bdellovibrionota; class Bdellovibrionia; order Bdellovibrionales; family Bdellovibrionaceae; genus Bdellovibrio. The sequence goes on along the minus strand of JAHRXB010000109.1, from coordinate 13 downwards.
GCCGACCTCGTTT
>JAHRXB010000104.1 GCA_019104905.1 Bdellovibrio sp. | reverse complement strand
GCCATTCCATTGGCTTCTGCATGCAAGCGAATTTGATGAGGCTTCCCAGAGTGAGGAAGGGCCTCCCAAAGTTCATAGTCCCCCAAACTTTTAAGCCACTTGAAGGTGGTTTTTGAGTTGGGCTCAGCCTGAGGATTGCTGACGAAGGCGTTTCTTTCTTTGCTAATAAAGGATTCGTAAGTGAACTCTTTTTGCGAAGATTTTTTGTCGGTGAGGAAAAGATATCGCTTTTCGACCTTGTGTTGTTCAAACAGTTTGGTCAATTCGGCAGCAAGCTCCGAGGAGGTTGTGAAAACCAGGGCTCCAGACGTTGCTTTGTCGAGGCGATGGACGACATAAAGTTTACGATCTAATTCCTCTTCATAAATTTCGACGCAACCGCGTTGCCCATACTCGGGCGTATGCGTGTTGAGGCCTGCAATCTTGTCAACGAAAACGCAGCCCGCTATCTCGGTGTATCGAAGTTTAATTATCCGTGTCATCCGACTACTATAATCCGGTTTTCATTGAGGGTCACCGTTAGATTCGCTAGAAAGTATAGCTGGACCTTGCCGTTTCGGACAATCCTCACTCGTGAGAATATGTCGGTGGCTCCGCAGAAGCTCTCGAGCTCGTATGTGGAACTTGCGTCAAAGTCCAGGTATACTTTCTAGCAAATTTAACGGAGGTCCTTTTGAGAAACCTAATTATCGTAGTACTTATGGCGTTTCCTTTTTTGGTGGGTTGTGGGATTCAGTCCTTGCCTCAAGGGAAGAACTCAACAGAAGCGGCATTGGCGGAGGTGAGTAACCAATACAAACGTCGAGCTGATTTGATTCCGAATCTTGTCAATGTTGTGAAGGGTTATGCCAAGCATGAGCAAGAGACTTTGACGGCGGTGACGGAAGCTCGGGCGAAAGCAACGGCGATGAATATCGACCCATCCAAAGTGACGCCAGAGCAGTTGGCGAAATATCAGCAGGCGCAAACAGGATTGTCGCAAGCCTTGGGGCGTTTGATGGTGGTGACGGAAAAATATCCTGACTTAAAGGCGGATCAAAATTTCCGTGATCTGCAAGCGCAACTAGAAGGCACAGAAAATCGCATCACGATTGCCCGTCAAAGATATATTGAATCTATCAAAGAGTTTAACAATTTGGTGACGGTGCCTCCGACAAGCTGGACCAACTCATTGATGTATCACTTCGAAAAGATGCCTCAATGGGATATGACTCCGGAAGAAAAGGCGCAGGCCGAAAAAGCTCCTGAAGTGAAATTCTAGGTTGTTGGAATTTCATAGAATGCGTTATTTCGCACTGACTTTCTTCTTATTAATGAGCCTGGGACTTTCCGCCCAGGCAAAGTTCAAAGTTCCTGCTTTGACCGGGCCGGTGATTGACGAAGTCGGATATATGACTCGCAGTGATCGCCAGGAACTGATGCAACTTCTATATGATTTTAATCGTCGTGGCAAAGCTCAGGTGCAAGTGTTGATTGTGCCAGATTTGCAGGGGCTTCCCATCGAACAGGCGTCGATTGAAATTGTGGATCAATGGAAGTTGGGAAGCGAGAAAAAAGATAACGGAGTTTTATTTCTGATTGCCGCCCAAGAGCGCGCGATGCGCATTGAAGTGGGGCAGGGATTGGAAGGGGCCATCCCCGACATCACTGCAAAACGAATCATCAGTGATCAGGTGATTCCCCTGTTTCGGTCAAAGCGATATTCAGCAGGCATTGTGGTGGGTGTTCACGAAATTCTGCGTTTAGCGGATAAAGAATTTGCCGATCAAAATATCACTCCCGATGATGAATCCACGGGAGGCGATATCCCGATCTTTGTGATTATTGCGGTGCTTATCATCATCTCTATTTTGGGCCGTTTTGGCGGCGGACGAGGTCGCTACTATCGTGGCGGCGGCTGGGGCGGTGGCGGTCTTGGCGGTGGAGGATGGTCTTCCGGCGGCGGCGGGGGCGGCGGCTGGTCTGGTGGTGGCGGCGGCTTTAGTGGTGGTGGCGCTTCAGGAAACTGGTAGAGCTCGGAATTTGAGCGAAGTAGGTTGTTATGGCATGGATTAATAAATATCTTTCCGAACAAGATCTGAAAAAGATCGAAGACACGATTTCCCGTGTGGAAGAATCCACCTCTGGCGAAATCGTCCCTGTCATTGTGAAAAGGTCTTCAACCGTGGGTCATGTGCCACTGACTTTGACTTTGTTGATCACGTTGTTATTGGTGATTCTTGAACTGCCATTCAGTGATTGGTTGTGGGTCACTCCTTGGGTGTATCTGTGGCCCGTCTTGATTGTTGTGATTTACTATGCGTCCCATGTTTTAGGAAAGATCCCTTGGATTCAAAAAATATTGGTGCCTGAAAAGGATGAAGTTTCTCAAGTGCACCAGCGAGCGCACTTGGAGTTTTACACCAATCGGATTCATCGCACAGAGAGTGGCACGGGAGTTTTGATTTTTGTATCGGTGATGGAAAAAAAGGCCGTCGTTTTGGCGGATGAGGGGATCTCTAAAAAGCTCCCCAAAGAAACTTGGGATCAGGTGCTAACGCAATTGGGGGAGTATCTTCATCGCGGGGAGTGGGGCGAAGGATTTGTTAAAGCCATCGAAAATTGCGGGCAGCATCTTAAGACGCACTTTCCCATTTCCACTCCGGGGCAAAATGAGCTTAAAAATCACCTAATCGTTAAAGATTAGGCTGACAGATCCTTGCTTTTTCCGGGGCTTGCTTGATACTGTTAGTGTTCTTAGTTTCTATCGTGTGCGGTCGTAGTTCAGCTGGATAGAGCACCTGGCTTCGAACCAGGGGGTCGGGAGTTCGAATCTCTCCGACCGCACCATTTCTAGCCCATAAATTCGTATTCAAATATGTAGTAATGAGTTCCGTCTTTTTGAATCTCAATTGTCATAGATCCATTTAAGTCTTTGAGCTCTTCCGTCCCCGTGTCGGGAATGACCACGATATTTTGCGAGGAAGCTCCGCGCCTCATCGTGCTACTGTGCTGCAAGCAAAAGCTGCCTTTTTTGCCTTCCAGTGTGCCCGTCACTTTCTCGAGTGCAACGTAACCACCTGAGCCTAAATTCTGATCCATAATTCCCATCATTGAAACGACACTGGTCGCTTCAAGCGGGCCTTCAAAGCGTTTCTCAAATTTCATTCTCATGGCTGCGATGGCCTGAGTGGCCTCGTCAGCAGGCAAAGGGGATGATCTTATTTGAAATTTACCTTTTATAGTTTTCTTCATAGAGCTACTTTCTAAATCAGTGGCACTAACTTTAAGCGAAACCGCCCTTGAAAACAAGAGCTGGCCCCCAGCAGATCAAAGACATGGGTTGAGCAACTCTAAGGGGCCAGATTGAGTTTGGTGAGAAGCTCTTTAAGATAAGGATTTGTTTCGTAGAAAATAGGGTCCGAATTCTTGTAGTGCTCGCCCAGGGATTTCACCACGAAACGGCCACTGGCTTGAAACAGTGGATTTTTAGAGTCCAGATACTCCTTCAGCTTTTCAGAGAGTTCTTTGTCCAAATCCCTCTTTCCACTGACTAACAGAGCGTCGGCGGAAACCCTGTTATTCTTAGAATAAACGAAGCGACGGAGGAATCCGATGTCCTTGGCAAGATCTCCAAGGACAATGATGGCATTGGCTTGCACACGATGATCAGGGTGTTCAAGGCAGAGGCCCAGGGGCTCTAAGAGAGTCTCTTTAACTAAATAAGAAGGGACGAAATTAGATGCCAAAGAAATAGTGGCGGAAAGAACTTTGTCGCCAACCTTTTTTTCTTTGTTTAGTTGAAGGATGTCGGTCAGAAGCTGAGCAAACCGTTCAGTTTGGATCTCGGTCGTTCTTCCCACCTTAAAGGTCTTAAGGATATTAAACACGGTGAAAAAAGCATCCTCATGACCTGAGGCGACTTCATTGGTTAGGAATTCATAGATATGGCAAAGATCTTCGTCACTACGGAAGTACGTTGCTAAGGAAACATCTTTTCTTAGGGCCTCTTCAATGCGGGTGAACTCTTTGGCACGGAAGAGCGTTGAGGGTTTGGAGAACCCCTTCAATAAGGTTTCTTTTGTGTCAGAGATAGAGCAAAGCTCTTTGAGCGAGTCAGCCGCTTCCGCATAGAAGGTGGCCGAGCTGGAAGTTTTGTCGTCAACCTGACTTAGCAGACGGGCGGACTCAATCAGTGGCAAACCACTAAGAGCAAAACCCGAATCTTGATTTACAAAGCGAATCTTACCAAGAACAAAGCTGCCTTTTACTTTGAAACAGTGGTCTGCTTCTTCCGGTAAAGAATCTTCGATATCTTGAGCGGCCTTGAAGACACTGCGTAAGCAGGCGAGAGCCAATGCTTGCGAGTTTTGCGAATCTTCCTTGATGTGGAAAACAATCTCATCGCCGACATACTGATAAATTAAACCATTATAACGTTCAATCAGTTCCCGGGCTTGAATGAAATACGTATTCATAATATCAGTGACGTATTCATCCTTTTTTTCAAGAAATATCTGAGTGTAGCCATTGAGATCGACTCGAATCATCGTGCTTTGAAAGGCATAGGGGGCTTTTTGACCGGACTTCATTTCATGTAAAATGGCCGGGGTCAGAGAGTCGGAGTAGTACCTATTTTCCTGTTCGAGATACTTTTTAGTATTCTCATAGCTTTGCGAGGCCTTAATCAGAGTTTGGCCTTCTTTGGAAAGTGACTTTATTGAGGATAGTTTTGAACGATCCCGCGTCGAAAGAATCTTGGTTAAATTGAGAATGTCTTTAAGAAAAATATAGACTATCAAAGCGGCAAGAGAAGTAACAATCACGACGTCTTGAATAAGCTGACCCTTCATACTCAAGGCAGTCTGTATCATGATGTCTTTTTTGTTTTGGAAAACACCAACGGTAAACCGATAGTCCATGAGCTTTACCGTACGAAAAGCAAGATCCTCATTTTGAAGAACTTGATTGAAAACCTTATAGTCGGCATTGATGCCGGCAAGGTTATTAAAGTTGTTATACCAGGCCACAACTTCGTTGCCATTTTGAAGAATATAGAAATCAATCAGGTGTATTTTTCTTGCGCTTTCCATGCGGTCCTTCAGAAGATTGAAATTCTCTGAAATGACAACGGGAATAAAACTTTCCTGTATGAATTGCATCTGCTTCTGACGTCGCAGGATCTCGTCGTTCGCCGCATTTTTTACATCAAAATAAAACTGCGATAGCATGGCGATGACATAGCCAAGCCAGAATATACCGACAATATAAATGATGACAGATTGGCGGCGATTATTTTTGGCGAACAAAACGATCCCCCTGGTCCAGGAAGATCACGTCTCCTTTTTTTGCGCCGATGGTGTTTCCGTAAAGATCCATGACGGTGATCTTTTGTATTTCAAGTTGCTGTCTGAACTCTGCTTTCTGCAATTTTTCTTTGGTGGCGGTATAGCTGCTGTTCGAAATGAAAGTCAGGACCTCGTCTTGTGTTTTAGTCATTGTAGAGCTGGCGGAAGAGGTTTTTGCTACAGCCTTGGTGCTTGCAGGCAGTCTTGTCCCAGTCTCTGCGATAGTTGCTGGAGCTCTGGAAGGTGAGGCTTCGCTAGCACTTCGAGCCACCTCGCCAGAAGACGACACGGTTGGTGCAGGGCTGGAGGTCGACACTTCTCTCCCAGAAGAGGGTGATGCGGTTGGCGACGATGGTGATGCCTCCGCCTTCTGTGGAGTGGAATTTTCTAGGGTGATTTCTTCGACCACTTTCTCTCCAGGCGCGAGGCGATTTCTGGATGTGAATTCCACGGGCGAGGATTTTTTTGTTGTAGTGGATGTGGAGGTGGTTCGGTCTGAAGCCAGGGCCGGGCTACTCATAGTGCCGACAAGATTGTTGGCCATTCGTAAAAGACCGTTGCTTTCTGAAGCAGAGCGAAGTAGCGCCTGCTGAGCACCTGTTTCTGTCGCAGGAGCCGGAGTGGAAATGGATTCTGAAAGAGTTGTTGCCAATGGCATATCGGTTGATGACATGGTCATTTCTTGTGGAATATTCGCTGTTAATTGAGCGGCGGCCATTTCACTTCCGGTGGAGGCAGGCCCTCTGCTTGTCGAGGCTTGGGGTGAGGAGGTCGATATTCCAGACTCTGCCGTCGATAGGGTGTCGGCCGTCTTACTGTCGGCAACCGTCTCAAATGACTTTTTTACATCGGCGCTCACATCTCGCGTAAATCCAAAAGATCCTGTATTGAGGGCTCTCCGCACCTCCAGCTTCTTGCAGATAGCAACCACGGCATTCACTTCTTCTTCGCTGGTCAGTCCTGAACGGTGTAAAAGCTCATGCTCCAGATCGCGAGATTGAATGCGGGCATCACTTCCTGCGAGCTTATCCAGATTTACGTGGATTTGCCTCTTTTCGGTGGTGCTAAGTAAAGACTCCTGACCTTCCGCTTTTTCACATCGAATCAGAGGAGCGTTGTCTTCGGGTTGTTGTGTCAGCTGAGCAATCTGAAGTTGAAATCTTGCAGAAATCAGCGCGGCCGGAAGTTTAAGTTGAGGTTCTTCTTTTGCCGCACTTTCGAATTTGTCACTAGAGAGGCAGTTGCGGATATCTGATTCTCTTTTGATGTTGGTATTCAAGATCCCATACAGAGCTGATTGAATCTGATTTAGATTTTTTCGATTCAAGGTCTCATGGCATTCGGGGGAAATAAGTTTAGAGGAAATGGAGTCCTTGATCACGGCATCGACGATATCGTTGCTGAAAGATTTCATTTTCTGCTGAATCTGTTCGATCTCACATTGCGCCTCTTCGGAAGTTAAATTCATTAAAATAAGAGGCCGTTTTAAAGCAGAGTCTAAGAGAATTTTGGAGCCAGCTATCGTGTAGGAAACTTCGGTGACCTGGGTGGGCTCTGTTTTTTTGATACTCAGCTTGTTGGGGCGTCCTGCCTTAAAGCGAAGATGTATTTCTGTGGAGCCCTTTTTTAGGAACCAATAATCAATCTGCGAATCGCCATTGCTATCAATGCGAATATCTTCATAATCTTTATACGAAATAACAAAGCGACCTACCTGACGTCCTCCGGGATTGAAGATGATTTTATTGAACTCCAATGGCTTGCGCTGTGGGCTTTGAGCCCATAAATTTGGGAGCAGATAGAGAAGGGCCAGTGCGATTTTCACAGGCTTTATATCGGCCAAAATCTAATAATGGTTTATAGCTAAATACAGCCCGACGTCGGCCCAGTTTTCTCAACCTCCCTTCCTTAACAGCTCTGAGTGGCTCAATATTTAATTATGAGACTGTTTATTGTTTTAGGCTTTATTTTGTGGGCCCAGGAATCGGCTTTGGCGGCTGAGTTGGCTTTAGATTTATATAACAGCGATAAAAAAAGTTATCAAAGAATTGCCATCACGGAAGTTGAGGGCGTGAAAATCTCAAAGAACTGTCTCAAATCGGGAAAAATGCACTGCGCGGCCTGGAAGGCCGTCGGACAGAAAGTGGCCCTTATTCCAACGCCGGGGGTTGGTACGGTCGGTAATCCGGCGGCTCGATACTGTCATGCGCATAATGCCAACAATAGGATTCTCTTGGATGCTAAGAAACGGGAATATGACTATTGCGTTTTTAGCGATGGCTCGATGGTCGATGCGTGGTCGTTGTATAATAAACATTTCCAGGATCGATAAAATGGTGGCGAGGTTTTTCTTTCTTTGTTTGATGATCTTTTCCGAGGGAGCTTTGGCGGCGTATGGGATGAGAACGTTCTCTTCGGAGTATAAGCCCGTTGCCAACTCTGTTGTGCAAGTGACAAATATGCCCAGAGTGCGAAGTCAGGATAGTTTCGGTATCTGTTACGCCTTTGCGGCCTCTGTTCTTTATGATGAAGCCAATTGTGCGGCGAAAAACGTTGCCGACTGCTCGGCAGTGCCAGATCAGGAGAAGGTATCACCTTTGGATATGGCACGGTTTAGTGTCAAAGTGGACGGGGGCCAGGACAGCACCGACCGCTTCAACTATGAGGGTTTGCGCGAGGGGGGCGTCGCCGCCTTGGCATTGTACAACTCTTTGGAGGTTCAGATGAATGCCAAAGAATCGTGCGCCCCTTTTGATCAGGTGGTCAGCAAAACCAAAGACCCCGTCGAAGCTCAAAAGATAGAAATGGCAATGTGGAAGCGCTTTCAAGATAGCTATGAAGCATATAAAAGAAAGACCCGGGATTGCGTCGAGTGTGGGCTGGAGTATGCCAGAGACAAAGCACAAGAGCTTAAGGATAATTTTAAACTCAAGGCCACGAATCAAGAAATTCTCCAAGCTTTTGCACAAGAAAGCTACGCGAAGTTCCTCGATAAAATGCTGGTGCCGGAAGAGTGTTGGGATTTTAAAAACTCACTTTCTCTTAAAGGCAGTTGGCGCTTGGGGATTTATCCCGAGAACAATGAGAAAACGAACTATGATAAAATGTTAGCGAAGGTGAAAGAGGTTTTATCTCAGAAAAGACCTTTGGCCATTAGCTTCTGTACGCAAGAACCTCTTCAAGCAAAAAATCAGAAAGCTTGCGCTGAAGCGAAAGACACGGTGGGGAATATTGTCGGAGCTGGGCACGAAGTTGTCATTAAGGGTTACCGACGTGTCTGCAATGCCAAGAATAAATGCTACGATGCCCTGCAAGTTCAAAACTCTTGGGGAGAATCATGGCAGAATGCCAATGATGATGGGTGGATCGACGCTAAAGAGTTATTGGATCGTACTTTTTATGAAGGTCAAAGTCTGACTTGGCTTCAAAAACATTAAATCTGAACGGCTCGGAGTCCTGTTGCTGACAAAAGGCAAAGTCTTTGCCAGCAACACTTAAGGGGACCTGTTTACATTTGTCTTTGTCGTTTTTCGACAGCAAGCGCCGCTTCGCGCACCACTTCACTTAACGTAGGGTGAGCGTGGAAGGATCTTGCAAGATCTTCACTGCTGCCACCGAACTCCATGCACACGACAACTTCATGGATCAGTTCCGAAACGCTGGGTCCAACCATATGCGCCCCAAGAATGCGATCTGTTTTTTTGTCGGCGATGATCTTCACGAAACCTTCAATGAATCCTTTGGCGCGTGCGCGTCCGTTGGCCATGAAGGGGAACTTGCCGACGTTGATCTCAAGACCTTTTTCTTTGGCTTGCTCTTCGGTGATTCCCACAGAGGCAATCTCAGGATGGGTGTAGATAACGCCAGGAACGGTGTTATAGTTCACATGACCCGCATGACCGGCCAACATCTCCGCCAAAGCCACGCCTTCTTCTTCCGCCTTGTGAGCCAACATCGGGCCGACAATAACGTCTCCGATGGCATAAATGCCTGGGATGTTAGTTTGATAGTGCGAATCAACCACAATGCGACCTTGAGGATCTTTTTGAATGCCCAGCTCTTCACAGCCGACACCATTTGTGAAGGGCTTGCGTCCGGTGGCGACCAGCACGACATCGGCTTTCATGGAAGCGGCCTTGCCATCAGTCAAAGACTCGTAAGAGACTTCAACGCCATCGTTCAATACTTTAGAGGCTGTGACTTTTGTGGATAGAAGGAAGCTCATGCCTTCTTTTTCAAGATTCTTTTTAAGAACATTCATGCAGTCTTGATCCATAGGTCCGCCCAAACGATTGGCGTATTCGATCACCGTGACTTTCGCGCCGAGGCGCTGCCACACGGAACCTAGTTCAAGTCCAATCACGCCACCACCCACAACAATCATGGTTTTGGGAACTTCACTTAAGGAAAGAGCCCCGGTGTTAGAGACGATGCGTTTTTCATCGAACTTCAAGAAGGGAAGTTCCACGGGAGCAGAACCTGTCGCGATGATAATGTTTTTTGTCGTCAGAATTTGCGTGTTGCCATCAGCGGCTTTGACTTCCACTTTTCCGGGAGCAACGATTTTTCCAAAACCGTTAAAGGGAGTGATTTTATTTTTCTTAAATAAGAAGGCGATGCCTTCCGTATTTTGTTTTACGACCTTGTCCTTGCGAGCCATCATGGTTGGAAGATCCAACTCGACTTTCGCGACCTTCACCCCGTGGGCGGCCAAATCGTGTTGAACAGCTTGGTAGTGTTCAGAGCTTTCTAATAAAGCTTTGGATGGAATGCAGCCGATGTTAAGGCAAGTGCCTCCGTAGGTTTTGTCTTTTTCAATAATAGCCGTCTTAAGGCCTAACTGAGCGGCACGAATAGCCCCAACATAACCGCCGGGACCAGAACCAATAACAATAAGATCAAATTGAGTATCAGCCATAGAAGCGTCCTTTGTAGAGAATGGATACCTTGTTGGTATACGTCATTCTAGCATCGTTGGTCACTAAGGAAGCTTCGCATTAGACCTTGGTTTTTAGAGTCTGGCTTATCTTCGATAGGCCGAGCAAGAGAGGGGCGCGCAGTTAGGGTGTCAGCCCTGGTGGAAACAAGATATTGTTAACCATGGGATTACAAAAAAGGCCCATCGAAGTGATGAGCCTTTTTGAGACTAAACTTCCAAAAGAAGTCTTTCGGGATCTTCGATAAGCTCTTTGACTTTGACGAGGAATCCTACAGCCTCTTTTCCGTCGATGATCCTGTGGTCGTAAGTGAACGCCACGTACATCATTGGGCGAATCTCCACCTTCCCGTTGATAGCCATAGGTCTATCTTGGATTTTGTGAAGACCTAAAATGCCCGATTGAGGGAAGTTAAGAATCGGAGTCGAAAGCAATGAGCCGAAAACGCCGCCATTGGTGATGGAGAAAGTTCCACCGCTAAGGTCATTCGGAGTGATCTTGCCATCACGGCCCTTCAACGCCAAATCGCGAACGGCCATTTCAATACCGGCTAAAGAAAGCATGTCCGCGTCTTTCACGACAGGAACCATCAAACCTTTATCCGTAGAAACAGCGATGCCGATATTGTAGTAGTTATGGTATTCAATATCAGTTCCGTTGATCCAAGCATTTACCGCCGGAGTGGCCTTCAAAGCCTCAACACAGGCCTTCACGAAGAACCCGTTAAAGCCCAAATTCAAACCATACTTCTCTTTGAATTTGTCTTTGTACTTGGAGCGAAGGTCCATCACTTTTGTCATGTCGATTTCGTTGAAAGTTGTCAGAAGAGCTGAGGTGTTTTGCGCTTCCTTAAGTCTTTCTGCGATACGTTTACGAATCGTTGTCATCGGCACAAGCTTCTTTTCGCCTTGTTTGGATGGGCCACGAGCGGCCATGACTTCAGCCGCAGAAACTTGAGGAGCCGGAGCGGCTTTCGCCGCAGGGGCAGGGGCTGCCGCTTTTGCGGGAGCGGAAGCGTCCAGAACATCACCTTTTGTCAGACGTCCGTCTTTGCCGGTGCCTTGAATGGTGGAAGGCTCAAGACCTTTTTCAGTCACAATTCTTTGTACTGCAGGGGAAAGATGTTGAGAGGCCGCCGTCGAAGTGGGGGCTGGTGCCGCCGTACTCGGAGCCGCCGCTGTCGCAGCCGCAGCCGGAGCTGCCGCTTCCGCAGAAGGTTTTGCGTCCGTATCAAGCATCGCCACGGTGGCGCCAATTTTAACAACCGCACCGGCTTCGTTGCCAGGAAGGATAGTCAAAACACCATCGTTTTCCGCGACAACTTCCACGCTGGCTTTGTCTGTTTCAAGAAGCATCAAAATCTCATTGCGCTTCACAAACTCACCGGATTTTTTTGTCCAGCTTCCGATGGTTGCTTCTGTGATGGATTCCCCAACTGCGGGAACTTTAATCTCTTGTTTCATGCAACGTCCTTTTCAACCTGGTGCTTAAGCGCCAAAAATAGATTTAATGATTTCCGCTTGTTCAACTTTATGTCGGTGGACAGAGCCCGTCGCCGGAGAAGATCTCTCGGGACGACCCACATATTCAAAGCCCAGCTTAAGGCCAGCTTTAGAAACCACATCGACAAATTTGAAGTACACGTTTTGGAAGGCACCCATGTTTTTAGGTTCTTCCTGGGCCCAAATCAAAGTCTTCGCCTTAGGGTAAGACTTCAAGACTTCGGTCACTTGTTTTGCAGGGAAAGGATAGATCTGTTCCAGGCGAACAAGCGCGATGTTTTCCTTTTTCGACTGTTCTCTTTCTTCCAGCAATTCGTAATAAAGTTTACCAGAAACGAACACCACCGTGTCCACTTTGGATTTATCAACCGTGTCAGCGATCACTTCCTGGAAGCTTCCTTTAGCGAGTTCTTCAAGGGATGAAACCGCACGAGGATGGCGCAATAAAGATTTCGGCGACATGATCACAAGAGGCTTACGGAAATCTCTGTGCATTTGGCGACGAAGAGCATGGTAGATCTGCGCTGGGGTCGTTAGATTGCAAACCTGCATATTGTTCTGAGCGGACAACTGCAAGAATCTTTCAAGGCGGGCAGAGGAGTGTTCCGGCCCCTGACCTTCGTAGCCATGAGGAAGCAACATGACCAAGCTGCTCATCTGCTGCCACTTGGTTTCGGAGGCTGCAATGTATTGGTCGATCACGATTTGCGCGCCGTTGGCGAAGTCGCCGAACTGAGCTTCCCACATCACAAGCGTGCGAGGATCTTGATTTGAATAGCCGTATTCGAATCCGAGCACGCCGTACTCAGAAAGAATACTTTCTGCCACTAGCAATGAAGCTTTGGGATTGAGATCAGCCAATGGGAAATAAGCTTTTCCAGTTTTGAAATCATACATGCCGGCGTGACGGTGCGTGAAGGTTCCACGCACACAGTCCTCACCAGTCAAACGAACCGGCGTCCCTTCGTGAAGAAGTGTTCCATAGGCAAGAAGTTCTCCCATGCCCCAGTCAATCATCTCTTTGCCAGCACCCATGGCCTTGCGGCCTTCAAGAAGTTTCAAAAGTTTTGGGTGGGGAGTGAAGGACTCAGGGTAAGAGCCAATCTTTTCGCCGATTTTTTTCAAAGTCGCGATATCAAAAGTGGTGTCGGCTGACTTTTCAAAGTCCGCATCCGTACCTTTGCGCAGACCTTTCCATTCGCCGTCAAATTTAAAGTTCTTCAATTTGGGAGGATTCTTTTTTGTATCTTCAAAAATCGTCTGCAGACGGTCCATCGCTTGATTGTAAAGATCGTCAATCGTCTTTTGATCCAAGCTGCCTTCTGCTGTCAATTTTTTCGCGTAAATTTCACGAACCGTCGGATGAGTTTTAATAATTTCGTACATCTGAGGCTGTGTGAACGCGGGCTCGTCACCTTCGTTGTGTCCGAACTTACGATAGCAGATCATATTGATCACCACGTCTTTGCCGAACTCTTGGCGGTAACGTAAAGCGATGTCCATTGCGCGCACGCCGCTTTCAACATCATCACCGTTGACGTGAATCACCGGTGTGAAGGTCATCTTTGCTGCGTCGGAAGAGTAACGAGTCGAACGAGTGTCCGTGCCGGTTGTCGTGAAGCCGACTTGGTTGTCGAGGATGATATGAATAGTTCCGCCGACGGTGTGGGATTTGGTCCCGGCCATCTGCAAAACCTCTTGCACGATTCCTTGTCCGGCAAAAGCGGCGTCCCCGTGGATTAAAACAGGAACAATCTTTTTACGTCCGTCAGCGCCGATTTTATCTTGAGCGGCCCGAGTCATGCCCAGAGCCACCGCATTCACGGTTTCAAGGTGAGAAGGGTTGTAAGCCATCGTGACTTTGCAAGG